>NZ_JBGONO010000022.1:0-102117 GCF_041439165.1 Enterovibrio sp. FF113
AATCAGGCCTTGAAAGCCGCTTAACAGAAATGTCCAACTTTACGGGGTCACTTCAAATGCAGGCCTTTTTCATCGGTGTTGATAACGCTAGATGTGAGGGGGAGTTAGATATCTTCTAACTCGCCACAAAAGCGGTAGCCTTCACCGTGAATCGTGGCAATGATTTCTGGTGTGTCACCAAAAGACTCAAAATGCTTACGGATACGACGGATTGTGACATCAACGGTGCGGTCATGTGGCTTAAGCTCACGGCCAGTCATTTTCTTCAGCAGATCTGCGCGAGTCTGGATTTTTCCCGGATTCTCGCAGAAATGCAGCAGTGCACGGAACTCAGAACGTGGCAGCTTGAACTGCTCGTTGTCTGGGCTTATCAGTGAGCGACTGTTGATATCCAGTGCCCAGCCGTTGAACGCGTAGCTTTCAACTGAACGCTTGTCTTCTGGCAGTGCGCCTTGGCTCATTGCACGTGTCAGAAGGTTGCGAGCACGAATAGTCAGTTCACGTGGGTTGAATGGTTTGGTGATGTAATCATCCGCACCGATTTCCAGACCCAGGATTTTGTCCACTTCGTTGTCACGGCCAGTTAAGAACATCAGTGCCATGTCGCCAAGTTCACGCAATTCACGTGCAAGCAGCAGGCCATTCTTACCTGGAAGATTAATGTCCATAATGACCAAGTGAACCTGATTGTTCGATAGCACTTGATGCATTTCTTCGCCATCATTGGCTTCTAGAACGGTATAACCTTCCGCTTCAAAGATGCTTTTCAGCGTGTTACGAGTTACGTGTTCGTCTTCAACAATCAGAATATGAGGGGTTTGCATTGGCGTTACCTAATTTCTTTAAGGAATCTGGTATTAACACTCACAGAGTACTCAGACTCTATGAATAAAAGTTACAAACAGGAAAAGTATATCAAAAGTACTTTGCTTGCCTATTCGGCATACTTCCCTGATACAAACGCCATCCTTAGAGAAGGTGATTGCAGATGCGTTTAAACGCGCTGCATGCTACTAGTCAAATCATTTTGGCCAGCAAATCCTTTGGATAGGGCTGATTGTATTCATTTAACAGCGTGCTAACAATATTTAGTAATAAATCAACGCAACTTTTTTTAATCTTTATTGATATACGTCAATCTCAGCCTTTGTGGTCGCAAATCATGGAATATTGCGCCAAAAAATGTCTCAAATATTACTAGTGAGTTTAATCTATTTCGTACTATTACAACAGGTGTGAAAATTGTGTAACAACTCAAGGGTATCAGACCATTTTGTTTATAGGGGGTCAACCATTTCACTGTGAGAGCGTAGATGAGGGCATCTAGATTGCCTGAAAACGTGCATCGTCACGCACTGAGAACTACTGAGTAAAATCAATGGATTGGCTTTTGATTTTGAACAAAGTATTGCATTAGAGCGTGATGTTAGACGAAGGGTATGGTGCGTTGAGTTGACATTGCGACCTGCAGAAGAAATTCCATTTTGAGGTGAATGACCTTACATAACACTGCGAGGTTGCTACCTTTAGTGTGGTATGGACTGCAACAAGAGGGGAACAGCATGGAAGATTTATTGCCAGATATTAGTGATGCGCACGGTGACGATGTTCATTGGATCCCCGTTCAATGGCGTGATTTCGGCGGACGTTCTGCATTCTCCGGCCGTGTGGAAACATTGAGATGCTTTGAAGACAACTCAAAAGTCAGAGACATACTGGGCAAGCCTGGAGAAGGACGAGTATTGGTGGTGGATGGGCACGGTAACTTAAACAAGGCGTTGTTGGGCGATTTGTTAGCTGAGCGAGCGGTTACCAATGGCTGGGAAGGGATTGTGGTTTTTGGTGCAGTGCGAGATGCAAGTGCGCTGAGCAAGATGCCATTAGGTGTTAAAGCGCTTGGTGTTTGTCCGATTAAGACGGAAAAGCGCGGCGCGGGTGATGAAGATGTTCCTTTGCGCATTCATGATGTGCCGATTTCACCTGGGGATTATTTGTTTGCCGATTTAAACGGGGTGATGGTCAGCCAACACCCCATTGAGTTTGGTGAACAGTAACAATAACGCTAGAAGCGGTATCCGACACCGAGTTGATAGTTAGCTGATGCCGCAGGTTGTTGGCTTACACTGTAGTCAAACTTGGCTTGGAGATTTAGCTTGTCAGTGAGCTTATATTGACTGCTCATGCCCACACTGCCGATGGTCTCTTCGTTGACGCGCTCGGCTTGAACGTTACTGCCAAAGCTCAAAGCATCGTTGAAATTGTATTCGAGACCGCTAAGTATCCCTTTGGCACTAGCGTTGTAGTCGGACTCAGTCGTCATTTCTGTCGCCAGATAGACATTGATTTTTTTGAGAACAGGATAGTGATAGCCAGAGCTTATCGTCCAACTGTCAAAACTTTGGCCACCCGTTGAGATTGAGTGGGAAAACCAAGGATCACGGTTATCTTCCTCGATGTATTCATACAGCGGTAACGAACCCTGCGCGAATGTGAAAAAAGCCACTGATTGCAGGGTAATGGCGAGCAAGATTCGATTCATTTACTACCCTCCCTGGTTCGTTTTTATTAGACAGCGTAATCATTCTAGTCCACTCGTCTTAATTTTGTTACCGGACTGTCATGAATTTTTCGCCATTGTTAACTCACCTCTCGAAATGACAACGGCCTTGCGTTGCTGTCACTAAAAGGTGGTTAAAAATAAAGCAAATCTTGTGCCCATATAGCGACAATTTTTTGTCAGTGGCTGTTCTTGGTCTCACTTTCAGAGGTTAGAGAAACGTGACTCCTCGCTGTATGGGAACACATCATTAAACTGACCTTGCTGGATATTGGTCTGAAGGCTTTTCCAATATTCCGCATCAAATAAATCTGAATGCAGCTCATCAAACAAGGCGCGGATCTTGGGGTTGATCAACAAGAAGGTGCGAAATTCTTCTGGGAAAACATCGTATTCTCCCACGCTGTACCAAGGTTCAGCGGCCATTTCGTCCTCAGGGAAGCGCGGTGGCGGAATGTGTCGGAAGTTCACTTCTGTCAGGTAGGAGATTTCATCGTAATCATAAAAAATGACACGGCTATGGCGTGATACCCCAAAGTTTTTAAACAACATGTCGCCTGCAAAAATGTTCGCCGCCGCCAATTGTTTAATAGCATCGCCATACCCTTGAACCGCCTCACGAAGTTCATCGTCATCCGCCTGCTCGAGATAAATATTGAGGGGGATCATTCGTCGTTCCATGTACAGGTGACGAATGTGAACTTCTTTGCTGGTGAGTTTGATGTTGGATTCAGCAACCTCTAGCAACTCTTTAATGAGTTCATCGCTAAATCTATCTCGAGGAAAGATGAAGTTTCGATAGTCGAGAGTATCTGCCATGCGACCCACGCGGTCGTGTTCTTTAACCAGCTGATATTTTTCTTTTACAATGGCATGCGTGACGTCTTTTTGCGGGGCGAATTTGTCTTTAATGATCTTAAATACGAAGCCATATGAGGGGAGGGTGAACACGGACATCACCATGCCCTTAATGCCGGGCGCGACAACAAACTGATCATCTGAGCTGTCAATATGTTGTAGAAACTCGCGATAGAGTTCAGTTTTCCCGTGTTTCTGACAACCTATCGCTGTGTAGAGTTGTGCGGGTGTTTTGTGTGGCATCAGCTGATTGAGAAAATCGACTAATGCGGCAGGTGCTGGCGCGTAAACCATAAAATAAGAACGCGCGAAGCCAAAGATCACGCTGACATCATCAGAGTCGGTGATGCAGGCATCGACATACAATTCACCCTGCGAATTGACAAGAATGGGTAAAACCAACGGGCGAGTCTGATTCGCCATATCAATGCGACCAATCAAGTACGCGGCCTTGTTGCGGAAAAAAGGCTCACGGATCATGTCGATGGTGACTTCATTGGTCAGTTGGGGTCCTAAACGTTGCTGCATGGCCTCAACAATACGATGGACATCGCGTGCTTTATTGACCCAAGGCAGCGTGAAGGGGGTGTCATCGAGAATGCGTTCGACAGTTTGGATCAAGTTTTTTTGAGAGGGATAGCGTTTTAGCAAAGGTGTGGGGTACTTAGGAATTCGTCCTCCCTGCGAGCTATTCACAAACAGTTTGTCACGGCGAATATTTCGGTGGTCGAACATACGACAATACACAGAGTTAAAGAAGCTTTCTGCAATGTCATAGCGTGGGTAGTCATCCAGCAGATGGCTGTAGGATTCTTTGACTGCCATAAGGAAAGATCGAGTCGCGTGTTGTTTATCCAACATGGTTTTCAATTGCTGGCTAACCAGTGCCACATGGTGGTCATAAAAATTGATGCGGGTTTTTAAAGCGCTTTGCACATTTTTCCAGTCGCGCTGCTCAAAACGTTCTTGTGCGCCTGCAGTCACATCCAAAAATCGACCATACATAGCGTCTGAGCCCTGTAATATAGTCTGCGCAACCAATTCCTCCATTTCAACCGCCATGGTTCCCTCCTTTGTTATTGCTGCTTTTCTGCTCAATTTAATTCACTATGTCGTGCTCTTTTCACAATCGCAAGCATCAAGGGGCGGAATGCTGCGCTTTCTCATCTTTTAATTGTGTTAATTTAATCTTGCGAATTATGGCGTTTTTTTGATAGATAACTTAAATTTTTGTTGACCTGATACCCTGCATTGAGTAAAGGTTATAAAAACGCAGCACGGAAGGTCCAAAGCGATGCTTCATACAGTCGGCACTACAACCATTATCACCATTATTACCATCACCATGGGTGAAGGTGCGGGCTGACATGCACAGAAATTTAAAAAAAAGCCCGCACTAAAAAGATGTGCGGGCTTTTTTTTCGCTTATTTGTTATTGAATTTTCGGGTTCAGGAAGGAGTTGGAGGTAAGGATGCGAGTTTTAAAGTTTGGTGGCACATCATTAGCCAATGCGGAACGTTTTAGCCGCGCAGCAGAAATCATCACAAGCAATACCTGTCAGGGTGACGTGTCAGCGGTATTATCTGCGCCGGCAAAAATCACGAATGCCTTAGTTGATGTGATTGATCACACAGTGAAACATGGCGAAGCAGACAGTCAGGTTGCACTGATTGAGTCGATTTTCTCGGCACTGTTTGACGGTCTTGCCGAAATGGAAGCGGATTTTGACAAAGCAGCGCTGTATGTTGAATTAGCGTGCTCAGTTGATCAGCTTAAGCAATATATTCACGGCATTGCGTTGCTGGGACTGTGTCCTGACAACATTTATGCACGCATTATCAGTAAAGGTGAGCGTCTCTCTATTGCCACCATGTCAGCGTTGCTACAAGCACGTGGTCACAACACCTTCGTGATCGACCCTGTTCACTACCTTCAGGCTAAAGGTGATTACCTTGAAGCCATGGTGGATATCGAAGTTTCTTCTGACAACTTCAGCAAAGAACCTATCCCAGCGAAACACATTGGCTTGATGCCGGGCTTTACGGCGTCGAATGAGCAAGGCGAATTGGTGACCTTGGGCCGTAACGGCTCGGATTACTCGGCAGCCGTTTTGGCCGCATGTGTGCGAGCAGAATGCTGTGAAATTTGGACTGATGTGGATGGTGTTTATAGCTGTGACCCCCGCCTAGTACCAGATGCACAACTATTGAAATCATTGAGCTACCAAGAAGCAATGGAACTGTCTTACTTCGGTGCGAAAGTCTTGCACCCGAAAACCATTCTTCCTATTGCTCGCTTTCACATCCCATGCCTGATTAAAAACACGGCAAACCCTCAGGGTGCAGGCACCTTGATTGGTTTCGACAACGGTGAAGACAACCTTGCAGTAAAAGGCATCACTACCTTGAGTGAGCTGAGCATGGTTAACGTGTCTGGCCCTGGCATGAAAGGCATGGTAGGCATGGCAGCACGTGTATTCGGCGCCATGTCAGCAGCGGGCGTTTCTGTTGTATTGATCACTCAGTCATCGTCTGAATACAGCATCAGTTTTTGTATTGAAGCGCAAGACAAGCCACTGGCACAGCGTGCACTGCAAGAGAACTTTGAACTTGAGCTAAAAGACGGTCTGCTTGAGCCTGTCGATTTTGTCGATGACGTCGCGATTGTCTCATTGGTGGGTGATGCGATGCGCACTGCGAAAGGGGTGGCATCTCAGTTCTTTACCTCTTTAGCGGAAGTGAACGTCAACATCGTCGCGATTGCACAGGGTTCTTCTGAGCGCTCTATTTCGGCGGTTATTCCGGACAACCGTGTGTCGGAAGCCGTGAAAGCGTGTCACGTGAACCTATTTAACAGTAATCACTACCTTGATGTATTTATTGTTGGCGTTGGCGGTGTGGGCGGTGAGCTGGTCGAGCAGGTGAAGCGCCAGCAGAGCAAATTAGCAGGCCAAGGCATTATCATTCGAGTTTGCGGGTTAGCAAACAGCCGCGGCATGTTGCTAGACAGCAAAGGTATTGATCTTGACAACTGGCGCGACGAACTGACAAACATCAATGAACCGTTTAACTTGTCTCGCTTGGTGAGTTTGGTGGAGCAAAACCACATCATCAACCCCGTGTTTATCGACTGTACCTCTGATCAATCAATTGCTGATCAATATGCAGATTTCTTGTCGGCAGGTTTCCATGTCATCACACCGAACAAAAAAGCCAACACCGCGAGCATGGCTTATTACCAACAGCTGCGTAAATCTGCGCGCGCAAGCCGTCGTAAGTTCATGTACGACACCACAGTAGGTGCTGGCCTGCCTGTAATTGAAAACCTGCAAAACCTCATCTCTGCGGGAGATGAGCTTGAGAAGTTCATGGGTATCCTGTCCGGTTCACTGTCTCATATCTTCGGTAAGCTCGATGAAGGTCAAAGCTTTAGTGAAGCAACCTCTGTTGCCCGTGATAGCGGCTTTACCGAGCCAGATCCACGTGACGATCTCTCGGGGATGGATGTGGCGCGTAAGCTATTGATCCTTGCTCGTGAAGCAGGCATGAACCTTGAACTTGAAGATGTTGACGTTGAGCCTGCATTGCCACCGGGTTTTGACTCATCTGGCGATGTTGATGCCTTCATGGCCAAGCTGCCAGAAGCTGACGTTTACTTCAATAAGATTGCAGCGGAAGCGCGCGCGGAAGGCAAAGTGCTGCGCTACATCGGTTGTATTGATAAAGGTCATTGCTCGGTGAAAATTCAAGCCGTCGATGCTGATGACCCAATGTTTAAGATCAAAGAGGGTGAAAACGCACTGGCTTTCTACAGTCGTTATTACCAACCAATTCCATTGGTATTACGTGGTTACGGTGCAGGCACTCAGGTGACTGCGGCGGGTGTGTTCGCTGACTTGATGCGTACACTTGGCTGGAAGCTGGGAGTGTAATCATGAGTGTTGTTGTTTACGCGCCGGCGTCTATCGGCAACGTGAGTGTTGGGTTTGATGTTTTAGGGGCAGCAGTCTCTCCAATTGATGGCTCTCTACTCGGTGATCGTGTCATGGTCGCGGATGGCGGAAATGTGCCATTCACTCTCCATTGTGTTGGCAGCTTTGTTGATAAGCTGCCTGCGGATCAAGAAGAAAACATCGTTTATCAAAGCTACCTTGTTTTCTGTCGTGAGATGGAAAAGCGTGGCGAGCCTGTTCGCAACATCGTCATGACGCTGGAAAAGAATATGCCGATTGGATCCGGTTTGGGTTCAAGTGCATGTTCTATTGTGGCGGCATTGGATGCGATCAATAAATTCCATGATGAAGCGCTCGATGAAACCACGCTTCTTGCTCTGATGGGTGAGATGGAAGCGGCAATTTCAGGCAGTTTGCACTACGACAACGTCGCGCCGTGTTACTTGGGTGGCTTGCAACTGATGGTCGAGCAGATGGGCATCATTAGTCAGCAAGTGCCTTGCTTTGATGAATGGTATTGGGTGATGGCGTATCCCGGCATTAAAGTGCCTACCGCCGAAGCACGAGCCATTTTACCCGCGCAATATCGTCGCCAGGATGTGATTAATCACGGTCGTCATCTGGCAGGCTTTATCCATGGCTGTTACTCTGGTCAGCCGCAATTGGCAGCGAGTATGATCAAAGATGTGGTGGCTGAACCGTATCGCGAAAAATTGCTGCCGGGTTTTGCGGATGCAAGACGTTATGCACAAGAAGCTGGCGCGCTAGCAACCGGCATCTCTGGTTCTGGCCCGACGCTGTTCAGTATTACCGATGACAAAGAGGTTGCTGAGCGTGTCGCCAAGTGGTTGCAAGACCACTATGTTCAAAATGAAGAAGGATTTGTCCACATCTGTCGATTGGATGTGAAGGGATCGACAGTGACAGGAAGTGAACTATGAAGCTTTACAATATCAAGGAAAACGACGAGCAGGTCTCATTCGGACAGGCTGTAAAACAAGGGCTTGGCCGTAATCAAGGCTTGTTCTTCCCAAGTGAATTACCAAAATTTGATGACATTGATGCGCTGCTAGACAAAGACTTTGTCACACGTAGCAGTGAAATCTTGTCAGCGCTTATCGGCGATGAACTAACGCCAGACACTGTGCGCAGCATGGTCGAAAACGCGTTTCAGTTCCCTGCGTCCGTTGAAAAAGTCACTGACACCGTTAGCGCGTTGGAGCTGTTCCATGGCCCTACGCTGGCGTTCAAAGACTTTGGCGGCCGTTTTATGGCGCAATCACTCGCGGCTGTTTCTGACGGTGGCAAAGTGACTATTCTGACGGCCACGTCCGGTGATACAGGAGCGGCAGTTGCCCATGCATTTTTTGGCATGGAAAACATCAAAGTGGTTATCTTGTACCCGAAAGGCAAGATCAGCCCGCTGCAGGAAAAACTGTTCTGTACCCTAGGTGGTAATATCCACACCGTGGCAATCAACGGCACGTTTGATGATTGTCAGGCCATGGTAAAAGATGCGTTTGACGATGCAGAGCTTCGCGCTGCTATTGGCCTTAACTCAGCAAACTCAATCAATATCAGCCGCTTGATGGCACAGATTTGTTACTACTTCGAAGCGGCATCACAGCTGACGAAAGCGCAGCGCGAGAACCTCGTGGTTGCCGTACCAAGTGGTAACTTCGGTAACCTCACTGCAGGTTTGCTGGCGAAAGCGATTGGCTTGCCAATTAAACGCTTTATTGCCGCGACCAACGTAAATGATACCGTGCCACGTTACCTAAAAACGGGTGAATGGACGCCAACACCAACTATCGCCACGTTGTCTAACGCCATGGATGTGAGCCAGCCAAACAACTGGCCGCGTATCGAAGAGCTATGTCAGTTGCAAGGCTGGGGCTTGAATGAGTTGGGTTCAGCGGCGGTAACCGATGAAGAAACGGCAGAAACGTTGAAAGCGATGTTTGATGCGGGTTATCTGTGTGAGCCACATGGTGCTATTGCATACCGTGCGTTGAACGAGCAACTGCAAGATGGCGAGCATGGCCTGTTCCTTTGTACGGCACACCCTGCGAAATTCAAAGAGTCGGTGGATGAGATCTTGGGGCTAGACATTCCGTTGCCGGGTCCTTTGGCGAAACATGCCGTGATGGATTTGTTGTCAGTGGAGCAAGATGCAGAATTTGCACAGCTTCGCGCATACCTGATGAAGGTAGCTGGCTGATAAGCCTTTGCTGAAAAATAAAAAACCGGCCAATTGGCCGGTTTTTTCATTCTAGCGATTTGTATATAGAAGTATCTATTACAGAGAGCTAGTGAAAGTACGTGCGATAACGTCGCGTTGCTGCTCAGTGGTCAGCGAGTTAAAGCGAACAGCATAACCTGATACACGAATCGTCAACTGTGGGTACTTTTCTGGGTGCTTAGCAGCATCTTCCAGTGTTTCACGCTTCAGGACGTTAACGTTCAGGTGTTGGCCACCTTCAATTTTCGCTGGTACTTCAATCGCGATATCGCGGCTTTCGTACTCACCCAGATCGGCGGCTGGGATAACTTGGTCTGCTTCGAAGCCTGCTTTAGCAGCGATGCAACGTGCTTCATTGGTCTCGCTGTTCAGCAGCCAGATAGAATTCAGTAGGTCGTCGTTAGCGGCTTTCGTGATTTGAATACCAGTGATCATATTCTTTCCCCTTGATAGGCTTGGTGGTTTTAATTTTCCATCATTTGATGAGCTGGGTACTTGTATACCTTACTATCCGTAAGGTTATTTTGATTTTAGTCAAAATACAATCAAAATATGCCCAATTGTCGCCTTTGATTTCTTGCGCTTAATCAATAAAAACTTAACTATCTGTATTTAAAACAATTCGGTAACAAGCTAAAGATTGGCCAAAAATTACATTTGTAATTTTATTACTACATTTTAAGGGGCGGTTTACGGTAAATATTCCGCTTTTATCTTGGATTAAGTAACTTAAACTGTTGTCAGTTACTATACCCAAGCAACCGCAAGATGCTTGTTTGGGTATAAACAAAGTGAGAAATGTTATGAAATTTATTGGAGCGCATGTTTCGGCTGCAGGAGGGGTAGATAAAGCACCCATGAATGCTGCTGAAATTGGCGCAAACGCGTTCGCGGTGTTTACCAAGAATCAACGTCAATGGCAGGCAAAACCGTTAGAGGCCTCGACCGTCGCAGCGTTTAAGGCGAAATGCCAAGCATTGGGCTTTGTGCCTGAGGCAATTCTTCCCCATGACTCGTACTTGATTAATCTGGGTGCGCCAGAAGAAGACAAGCTGATTAAATCTCGCGATGCCTTTATCGACGAAATGGAACGCTGCCAAACCCTCGGTCTGCCTTTGCTTAATTTTCATCCGGGTAGTCATCTGAAAAAAATCAGCGAAGAAGCGTGCCTATCGTTGATTGCTGAATCCATTAACCTTGCCCATGACGCGGTGCCAAATGTGGTTGCTGTTATTGAAAACACCGCAGGGCAGGGAACCAACATGGGTTGGTCGTTTGAGCAACTCGCTTCGATCATCTCGCAGGTGAGTGACAAATCTCGCGTGGGTGTCTGCATCGATACCTGCCATGCCTTTGCTGCAGGGTATGATCTGCGAACACACAGTGCTGCCGAGGCGACATTTGCGGAGTTCGATCATTTAGTGGGGTTTGATTATCTGCGTGCAATGCACTTGAACGATTCGAAAACGCCGCTTGGTGGTCGCGTGGATCGTCATCAGGCACTAGGAGATGGTGAAATTGGCCTACCGTGTTTCGAGGTGATCATGCAAGATCAGCGCTTCAACGGGATACCGCTTATTTTGGAAACCATTAAGCCAGAGCGTTGGGCAGATGAAATACGCTTGTTACGTCAGTTTGAGGCTGCGGCAACAGCGCCTGTTGCTATGTAGCGACGGTATAGCACGCTTAGGTTCGTAAATTCACACACGCGAGGTCAGCATGACGCAGTCAGTCACTTGGGATGACGTTATTGGTCAGGAAAAAGAACAAGAGTATCTAAAACAAACGTTGGATACGGTCGCACAAGCGCGAGCACAGGGGAAAGTGATTTACCCACCCCAAGAAGATGTCTTCAATGCTTTTCGTTTCACTGAGTTTGCTGATGTCAGTGTGGTGATCTTGGGGCAAGACCCTTATCACGGGCCTAATCAAGCGCATGGCCTGTGCTTTTCTGTCCTCCCGGGCATTAAAACACCGCCGTCTTTGGTGAATATGTATAAAGAGCTAGAACAAGATATTGAAGGCTTTACTGTCCCTGATCACGGCTATTTGAAAAGTTGGGCGGATCAAGGGGTACTGCTCTTGAATACCGTCCTCACGGTGGAACAAGGTAATGCGAATTCGCACGCGCACTTGGGATGGGAGACCTTCACGGATCGCATCATTGATGCTGTGAATCAGCATCGAGAGGGTGTGGTCTTCTTGTTGTGGGGAGCACATGCACGCAAAAAAGGGAGAGCGATTGATCGCACTCGTCACCATGTGCTTGAAGGGCCTCACCCGTCACCACTGTCAGCTTATCGTGGATTCTTTGGCTGTAAGCATTTTTCTGCCACCAACACTTTACTGGAAGAGATGGGTAAATCTCCGATTAACTGGCAACCTTCTCTTGATAACTGATAACTGATAACTGATAACTGATAACTGATAACTGATAACTGATAGCTAAAGCACAACAATATCGCCCGCATTCGTGAAACGGATCGCGGGCTATTTTTTTGCTCAATTCATGCCAGACATTAACTGAACAAAAAATGACCATGCGCAAGTTCTCATTACTCGGGAGGTTTAGACTGAAAGGGTCGAGTGAATGAAGAAAGGAGGCGCTATGTTAGTAGCAAGCATTCATAGAGATCACAGTAACATAAGCCGATTGCTTAGATTACTGACCCAAAACTTGGGAGCTATTCGTGATGAGAAGCCTGTGAACTTTGGGCAGATCCGCGACACGGTAATGTATTTGCAGGAGTATGCGGAAAAATACCATCACCCGAAAGAAGATCTGATCTACCACTATTATGTCTCGCATTATGACGATCACGAAGGTGTTGCAAAGCTGGATGCTGAGCACGAGGAATTGGCAGTACTCACAGCGGAATTCGCTGACACGGTTGAAATGATATTGATGGATGCCGTCATCCCGCTCGATCTGTTCGCGGACAGACTCAACAAGTTTGTTGAGCAGCAGCGCAGTCATTTGGAGTTGGAAGAAAGTTCTGTGTTGCCAGCCATTGAGAAAACGCTGACGACGGATGACTGGAACTCTTTGCAATCGCAATGGGAGGAAGAGGAGCAAGATCCGCTGTTTGGTGAGCAAGTGGCGGTGCGCTTTAAAGAGTTGGCTGCCGCGCTATAAATATCTCATCAACACCGTTATTCAAAGACAATAAAAAGGCACCGAGTGGGTGCCTTTTTCACGATTCCGTCTAGCGCACAATCCTGTGCGTGGGAGGGTTAGAAACCAAATGGGTATTCAGCCTAAAGCTCAAACTCGCTGCTGCTGAAGTCGCCGAGCATATCAATATCTTGAAGCTCTCTACGCAGGCGCTGTTGGTCTTTCAGCGCTTCAATCTCTCTCCATTTCCGTTTAGCTTGTTTAGTGCGTCCACCACGTTGTGGTCGTTCTTGTTCGAAAATGTTGTCAAAGGCAAAGCTATCCATAAATTCACCTCGTTATCCCTAGCGGTTACTCATTAAGTATCAAACCTTTCATAAAATAAAATTGAAGTGTTTCTCATTTGTTACACCTCGGTGAAGTTTTCATGAGAGGTCAATCACTATTATAAGTGCGTTGCACAAAATGCGCACAGTTGCAGTGCGTTAGTGTGCTTTGGCATCGCTTATTGCAAGCGGTTGCGAGGAATGCGCGAAAAGTCCTGTCATAGCAACAGACTTGCACCACAGACAAAACAGTCACAGTGTGAGAACACGAGAAACAGAGGCGTTATTTTCTTGGGGAAATGTTTCGTTTATGTTGATGGAATGCATATTTATTGACTTCTCAACATCTTGTGACGCAATAAATATCACACCGTTATGCGCTTGAGTTCATATTGATTTTTAGGTTGGCAACCTTCATCATCTCGCCTCAAATAGCGGGAACCCTCCGCAATACCAAGACACAAACAACACTTTTTTGGAGTTTTGAACCCTTTTCTTGTTCAAAAGCTCCTCATCTATTTCGACCGACGCGAGCATGTTCTAGTGTTTGTTGGTTGTTTCAAATCGCACGCTCCAATACGGAGACTTAGTCGCTGCGAGAATGTTTATGCGTAAAGAGAGGTAGGCGTGGTAAGTCTGATTAATTTTTTGAACGATCTCATCTGGGGATCGGTGCTCATCTATCTACTTATCGGTGGCGGGATCTTTTTTACATTGCGTCTTGGCTTCATCCAGATCCGTCATTTTGGCCACATGTTTAAGGTGATGAAGAATAGCCGCAAGTCAGATAGCGAAGGTATTTCCTCCTTCCAAGCACTTTGTACTAGCCTCGCAGCCCGTGTGGGTACGGGTAATATGGCTGGTGTGGCTGTTGCGCTAACGCTAGGTGGCCCTGGTGCTATTTTCTGGATGTGGCTAATTGCTATATTGGGCATGGCGACAGCGTTTGCTGAGAGTACGTTGGCGCAGCTTTACAAAACCCGTGATGATGACGGGAACTTCCGAGGCGGCCCTGCTTACTATATGGAAAAAGGGCTGGGTATGCGTTGGATGGGCGTCGTCTTCTCCATCTTGCTTATCGTGGCTTTTGGTCTGGTATTTAACTCTGTTCAAGCTAACTCAATCACGCAAGCCGCCTACGTTGCCTTTGGTTTCGACCCACTTTATGTAGGGATTGCACTGGTTCTGATGTCTGCGTTTGTCATCTTCGGTGGCATTCGCAAAATTGCCCGCACGGCGGAATTGATTGTGCCTGTGATGGCGACGCTCTACTTGCTGTTGGCCTTCTACATCATGCTGACCAACCTAGAGAAAGTACCCGACGTGTTCGCGTTGATTTTCCGCAGTGCATTTGGGTTAGAAGAAGCGGCATCAGGCGCATTGGGTTACACCATTGCGCAAGGCATGGTGCAGGGCATTAAACGTGGTTTGTTCTCAAATGAGGCGGGCATGGGCTCAGCGCCGAATGCTGCGGCCAGTGCCACACCGTATCCTCCTCATCCTGCATCACAGGGCTATGTTCAGATGCTGGGCGTGTTTGTCGATACCATCGTGATTTGTACCGCGACAGTCGCCATTATCTTAATGTCAGGCGAATACATGCCGGGCAGTGAGATCACGGGTATTGAACTGACGCAGCGTGCATTGTCGAGTGAAGTGGGCGCGTGGGGCGAGATTTTTGTGGCCGTCGCCATTTTCTTCTTCGCGTTTACCTCGATTATTGCTAATTACTCTTACGCAGAAACGAACCTGATTTTTCTGGAGCACAACCACAAGGCGGGCTTGAATGTCTTCCGCATGATTGTGCTTGGCATGGTGATGTTTGGTGCGATGGCTGAATTGCCTGTGGTGTGGATCATGGCCGACACCTCCATGGGGCTAATGGCGATTGTCAACATGGTGGCGATTTTGCTGCTGTCCGGCACGGTCGTGAAATTGGCTAAGGATTATAATCAGCAACTCGATAGTGGAAAAGTACCGACCTTCAATAGCCGTCATCACCCAGAAATGCTCACTCAAATTGAGCCAGGCGTGTGGGGTAAACCGAACGAGAACGTATCGGAAAGCCTACCCTCTAAGGGCTAATTGATTCGGTTTCACCAATGACAATGATTGGAAAAAGCCATGCGGCATCGCGTGGCTTTTTTTGTGCCTAATGGTACTCTTTCGTTAATAACAGTTTGAAGGGAATAACATTATGTTGATTGTGGTCTCTCCAGCCAAAACCTTGGATTACCAATCACCACTGGCGACGGAGCGTTTCACGCAGCCCGCGTTGATCGAGCATTCACAACAACTGATTGAAGTGTGTCGTCAACTAACGCCGGGTGATATCGGCAGTTTGATGAAGGTGAGCGATAAAATTGCAGGCCTCAATGCCGCGCGCTTTTCAGAATGGTCACCGACATTCACCCCAGACAATGCGCGTCCTGCGATTTTGGCGTTTAAAGGGGATGTGTATACCGGCCTTAAAGCCGAAACCCTGAGTGACGAAGACTTTAGTTGGTCGCAAGATCATCTGCGGATGCTTTCGGGCCTGTATGGTTTGCTGAGACCATTGGACTTGATGCAGCCTTATCGCCTTGAAATGGGCACTAAGCTTGCGAACGAGCGTGGGAGTAACCTCTATCAGTTCTGGGGTGACATCATCACAGGTGAGCTTAACGGGGCTCTGGCAGCACAAAACGATACTCTTTTAGTAAACTTGGCATCGAACGAATACTTCAAGTCGGTGAAGCCTGCCAAGTTGAAAGGGCAGATCATTACACCTGTTTTCAAAGATCGTAAAAACGGTCAGTACAAAGTGATCAGCTTTTACGCCAAGAAAGCGCGCGGCATGATGGCGCGTTATATCATCGACAACCGTATTGATTCTGTTGAAGGCCTGAAGGCATTCGATATAGCGGGTTACTGGTTCAGCGCAGAAGAATCTAACGACAAAGAGTTGGTGTTCAAACGCGAAGAGCAGTAGCGCTTTTGATGTCGATGTGAGGCAATAAAAAAGGTTAGCTTTCGCTAACCTTTTTCGTTTTGTCTGCTGTCTTTACGTCTAGATTACGCCGTGGGATTTACAGGTTTACCTGAAACACTTTCCGCTTCGTTATCTTGGGTTCGACGTGCCAGACGTTGTTCCCAGTAATCGGCATTTTTGATACCCAGCTTAACAGGATCGAACGTGTACTCTTCCACCCCGTCTTTTTGCTGGCGCTCGTAATCGCGAAGTGCGACCAGAGCAGGTCTGCCTAGGAAGAAGATAATTAATAGACCTGTGATGTTCAGCCATGCCATCAAGCCTACGCCAACGTCACCCATTGCCCAAGCAAGGTTTGCCGTTTTGACGGTGCCATAGAAGACTGCCGACATCAGAACCAACTTCAGCACAAACATCATGCCCGATACGTTGAAGGTACGACGGATGTACGCGATGTTAGTTTCTGCAATGTAGTAGTACGCCAAAATGGTGGTGAAGGCGAAGAAGAACAAAGCAACAGCAATGAAGGGTTTGCCCCAGTCAGGCATGGTGCTTTCAATGGCCATTTGCGTGTACACAGGACCATTCGCGGCAATATCCGCAGCAATGTTCTGAACGATGAAGGCTTCGCCTGCGCCGTGCACGTTGTATGCGCCAGTGATCAAAATCATAAACGCCGTTGCTGAACATACCAGCAGGGTATCAATGTAAATTGAGAACGATTGCACCAAACCTTGTTGTGCTGGGTGTTGCACGTTAGCGGCAGCGGCAGCATGAGGACCCGTGCCTTGACCTGCTTCGTTCGAGTAAACCCCGCGCTTAACACCCCAACCGATGGCTGCACCAAAGCCTGCCATTGGCGTGAAGGCATCACCCACGATCATCGCAATGATGCCCGGGATTTCAGTGATGTTCAGCAAAATGATGACGAACGCGATGATGATGTAAGCCAGTGCCATGAACGGCACAACCACTTGGGTAAAGTTTGCAATTCGCTTAACGCCACCAAAAATGATGAAACCAAGCAGGATAGAGATGATGGCACCTGTGATGATTTTGGCTGTGCTAAATGTGCCCAGTGCCGTTTCAATCATCTCTCCAGGACCAAACGCGGCTTCCATTGCGTTACCGATACTGTTTGATTGAACGCCTGGCAGCAATACGCCACATGCGAAGATAGTTGCGATAGCAAAGATCCATGCATACCACTTCTGACCCATGGCTTTTTCTATGTAGTAAGCCGGACCACCACGGAACTCTCCGTTGTCTTCTTCTTTGTAGATTTGCGCCAGTGTTGATTCGGTGTATGCCGTTGCAGCGCCTAGGAACGCGACGACCCACATCCAGAAGATGGCACCTGGACCACCAAAGCCGATAGCTGCGGCCACACCTGCAATGTTACCGGTACCGACTCGACCCGACAGTGAAACGGCGAGTGCTTGAAATGATGAAATGCCCTTGTCAGAACTTTTGCCAGAAAACAGTAGGCGGGTCATTTCTTTGAATTGACGAACTTGCACAAAACGCGTCGCGATGGAGTAAAACAGACCTGCACCTAAACATAGGTATATAAGGACTGGACTCCAGATGATGCTGTTTAAAAAATCAACAACAGATTGCATTATAAGATCCCTTTAATGAAAAATATTGAACAGGTTAATTGTTATCCAGAGGCAGGATAATCTCAAAAAGAGCTGTATTGTTAACATTTTGTGTTAATAATGTGGCGCTTTGTGAGCCCGGTCTTCAGCCTGTATTCCCTTGGCTGATTAGCATTTTTTGCTGCGAGTGATCGCAAGGAACAAAAAAAGGAGGCTTTCAGCCTCCTTTTTTAACGTTATTAGGATGTAAAATCTATTTATTTACGATTTATCCGTTGTTTTCGCTGCTTTTTTCGCCACTTTCTTTGCTACTTTTTTAGCTTTAGCTTTTAAGACCTTCTTCGGTGCTTTGACTTTTTTCTTCTTGAAGGCAGGCTTTTTATGCGACGGCTTCAAACCTTCGATATGGCGCTCTTTGACGTCTTCATTCATGTAACGACAAATACGATCCATCATGGCTTGATCGTGTGCTTCGACCAGCGAAACGGCATTCCCTTTTTTACCCGCGCGCGCAGTACGACCGATACGGTGCAAGTACACATCCGCTTTGCGTGGTAAATCAAAGTTAATGACGTGGCTGATGTTTGGTACATCGATACCGCGCGCGGCAACATCTGTTGCGAGCAGGAAGTTGATCTCACCGCTTGAGAATCGCTCAATCGCATTGGTGCGTTTGGCTTGTGCCATTTCACCTTGGATCCACGCACAGCTTATCTTCTGTCTGGTCAGTTCTTCGCGAAGGGCAGCAAGACGCTCACGGGTTTTCACAAAGATGATCGCACGGTTGGCTTGATCTGCCAGAATGGACTTCAACAATGCGTATTTGTGGTTCATGTCATCACAGCGGTAATACCACTGGGTGATTTTTTTGCGTTCGCGGCGAGGCGGCTCTGCGGTCACTTCGACAGGATCGGTCAGCAGCGTCTCTTTAAAGCCCTGAATGCCTTTGCCTTCGAGCGTTGCTGAGAACAGCATACTTTGCTTACGCCAGCGACATTCATTTGACAGACGCTCAACGGCAGGGCCAAAGCCCATGTCTAGCATGCGGTCGGCTTCATCGAGCACCAAGCTTTCAATGGCGCGGCAATCAAAGCGTTCGCCTTCTACATATTCCATCAAGCGACCTGGTGTTGCCACCACGATATCTTGTGTTTTACCCAGAATTTCGGCGTGTTCTTGATAAGAAATACCACCCGTAATGGTGATAATTTTTAAATCTGTGTTTTTCGCCAGCGCACGTGCTTGGTCTGCGACTTGGATCGCCAACTCACGAGTTGGAGTGAGGATCAGTGCGCGTGCAGGGCCTGGGTCTTGGCGCGGGAAGTCCAGTAAGTGCTGCAACAAAGGCAGCACAAATGCTGCGGTTTTACCTGTTCCGGTTGGCGCAGACGCCAATACATCACGGCCATCCATACCATGAGGGATCACGTCAGCCTGGATAGCGGTTGGTCGCTCGAAGCCAATGTCATCCAGCGCCATTAGCAGTTTAGGATCCAGTTCTAGTTCTGCAAAAGTTCGCACGCGTTGTTTCTCCACTCAAAGTTAGGGGGCGGATTATATACCCAAACATCCTCAAGATGCATCGTTCAACGAGATTAACTGACATAGATAGTTAAGATAATTTCAAGTGCGGCCATCACATCTTGAGGTAAAAATCTTTTGTTAGTGCCACAAAGTCGTCTGAATACGCGCCATTCTCTTGGATCACCAGCGTGGTTTGCAGGCATTTTTCCTGCTCTATAGGCGAAAAGGTGATGAGTTTTCGGCTCACTGGTTTAGTCGATGTGGGCTTTACCGACGTTACCCTTTGGCAATACAGACCGTAATGAATCGCTTTCGTGATCAATTGTTCGGCTTCCACTGAGGGTAAGATCAAATGCGCATGCCCGTTCGGGAAAAGGTGCGTTTTTATCACTTTTAATAAGCTGTCATGAGAAAGCGTGTCGGTATGACGCGCCATCGCTCGCTTCGAATCTGTCGCTTGTTCCCCGGAGTTGAAGTAGGGCGGATTGCAGATAATGGTGTCGAATTTGACCGCGTCCTGCCATTGCGTAATGTCTTGGTGCATGACAATGATGCGTTTGTTCCAAGCAGATTGTTCTGCATTGAGACGCGCGCTCTCTGCGGCTTGTTGATCAATGTCGAGGGCGGTGATGTGGGCGTGAGGAAATCGTTGCGCCATCATCAAAGACAGTAAACCTGTTCCCGTCCCAATATCTAACACGTTGTCGCGATTTTCGGCGTCAGCCCAAGCGCCAAGCAGCACGCCATCGGTACTCACTGGCATGCCACAGTCGGCGTTATCAATCGAAAACTGTTTGAATTGAAAGCCTTTACTCACTTTATCTCCGCCACGTGATTATCTTAAATTGCTCAAAAAATAGATGATAATGTTGCTGTGTTGTTACTGTTTTTGTGTGCCATATTCTTTTGATAGTTTTGGTTAATGATCAATTATTGGCATTTAATACTTATTTTTTATTATAAATTGAATTAATAGCCTGATTTTTACTGCCCTATTGTCTGCATGGTGAAACTTCGTCATTATCCTGTCTACACGGTAAAGCTCAGTAAAAAAAACCAAAAGGCTAACCGATTGATTACACGTATTGGCAAATACACATCTGCAAACACACATAGGTAGTAAATAGTGAAAGAGAGTTTAAAGGTTAGCGACATACTCGCGCTAGGTTTTATGACCTTTGCGTTTTTCCTCGGGGCAGGCAATATCATTTTCCCACCGCAAGCAGGCTTTCTTGCTGGTGATCATACTTTTTCTGCCATGCTGGGCTTTTTGACCACGGCAGTGGGCTTGCCTCTTATCGGTATTATTGCCGTCGCTGTTGCTGGTGGTGGTTGGAAAGGCTTAACGCGTGATCTTCCAACGTCAGTAGCAACACTGATGGCTGTGCTGATTTTCATCATCATTGGTCCTGCATTTGCGGCGCCTCGTGCGGGCCTCGTTGCCTATGAAATGGGCTTTAAGCCGTTTTTGACCGATGCAGGTCAGTGGGAACTATCATTGTTCTCTGTGGTGTTCTTCGCCGTTGCAATGTTCTTCTCCCTGTCTCAAGGCAAACTGATTGATACCATTGGTAAACTACTGACACCGGCATTGTTTGCGGCATTGGTGGTTCTGGCGATTGCTGTTGTGGTTAATCCGCAGGGCGATGTAGCACCAGCGCAAGGCGCGTATGTTGATCAAGCATTCGCAACGGGTTTCCTCGAAGGCTACAACACCATGGATACCTTTGCGGCACTGATGTTCGGTATGCTGATTGTTGATGTGATCCGTAAGAAAGGCATCACGTCTGACGCAAAAACCTGCCAATACCTGATTTATGCTGGCGTGATTGCCGCGACAGGCTTGGCGTTTGTTTATGTTTCTCTGTTCTATCTCGGCGCGACAGCAACGGGTGTGGCAGCAGGAGCGGCGAATGGCGGTGCGATTCTGTCGGCGTATGTGATGGCGTTGTTTGGCCCTGCTGGTCAAATCATTTTGTCTGCGATTATCATTCTGGCGTGTTTAACCACGGTCATTGGTTTGGTGTCAGCATGTGCGGATTACTTCAGCACTTTAGTGAAAGTCTCTTATCGTCAATGGGTTGTGATTTTGTCAGTGGCGTGTGCCATTGTGGCGAATGTTGGTTTGACCCAATTGATTGCGATTTCAGTGCCTGTATTGTTTGCACTGTACCCTGTTGCGATTGCGTTGATTGCGCTGACCTTCCTGCGCCGTTTCATGCCTAATCCTGCACTGGCTTACCGAGTGGTATTGGGTGTGTCACTGGTATTTGCATTGTTGGATGCGGCGAAAGTGGCGGGTATGGATATGTCTGTGCTTAAAGCGCTACCATTGTTTAACTTTGGTATGGCATGGCTGTTGCCAACCGTGATTGCGACAGTGGCTGTTCGTTTTGCACCCGCACAGAAAGGCGAGTCGTCTCACGCCTAAGTGATGTGATGTATGCGTTGAAGCGTTAGTTTTCAGCGTCAAAAAAACCACCGCATGCGGTGGTTTTTTTATGCCGAAAAGAGGACGGTGATTGGGCGCTAAAATTAAAGCAAGGCTTGGTATTCGGTGAGCACTTGTTCACACCAAGTGGCGATGCGCTCATCACTTAATTCGTATTGACTGTCTTCATCTAGCGCCAGGCCGACAAAGTGCTTTCCATCCTCGGTCAGGGCTTTGGATGCGTCAAAGGTGTAGCCTTCAACAGGCCAGTAGCCAACGAAATTCAGTCCGGTTGGGAGCAATTGATCGTGAAGCAAACCCATGGCGTCAAGGTACCATTCTGCGTAGCCTTCTTGGTCGCCCAATCCAAACAGTGCCACGGTTTTTCCTTGAAGTTTAAGCCCTTCAAGCTGGTCCCAAACCGCTTCCCAGTCTTCTTGCAGTTCACCAAAATCCCACGTGGAAATGCCCAGTAATAGGAGATCGTACTGGTTCATATCGCTCACGGGGGCGTCTTTGATGTTGTGAACGTCCACTAACTCGTCACCCAAAATATCACGGATCTTTTCCGCGGCCATTTCGGTGTAACACGTCGTCGAGCCGTAGAACAAACCTATCTTCATGCCTATTTCCTGCTGTTGCGCTTGGCGCGATTTTACCTGTCACGGGGCGGCTTCTCTACCCCAGAGTTTACTCATCGCGCTATCTTTGCTGAACAAATACTCGTGAAACACCTTAAAACAAGGGCTACGCTTGCATTCATAGTAAACTGAGGTAGTTTGAAGAAAGCAATATTGCGTCGTTAAGTGAGTGAATCGTGGAACAAAATACCAGTTTGGTTGAGCAGTTTTTAGATGCGATGTGGATGGAACGAGGGCTGTCAGAAAACACCTTGATTTCCTATCGCAATGATTTAATGAAGCTGTGCCATTGGTTATCGCAAGATAATGTGCAGCTAACAACGGTCACGACCCCCACTTTGCAGGATTATCAGCACTGGCTATTTGATCAAGATTTTAAGCAGACGAGCCGCGCTCGTATGTTGTCCGCCATGCGTCGCTTGTTCCAATATCTTTATCGTGAAAAGCAGCGTGAAGACGATCCCTCCGCCACCTTGATCAGCCCCAAGTTGCCGAAACGCTTACCAAAAGATCTCTCCGAAGAACAGGTGGACGCTTTGCTGGATGCGCCTGATACGGACGATATGCTGGAACTGCGCGACAAAGCCATGATGGAACTGCTGTATGCGACGGGACTACGTGTCACTGAATTGATCAGTTTGACCACGGAAAACGTCAGCTTGCGACAAGGCGTTGTGCGAGTGATCGGTAAAGGTGGCAAGGAGCGCTTGGTGCCAATGGGGGAATCGGCCATTGATTGGCTAGAACACTATCTTGCTCATTCCCGACAAGGATTGCTGGGAGAGAAAACGTCCGATGTGTTTTTCCCTAGTCGTCGCGGGCGAATGATGACCCGACAGACTTTCTGGCACCGTATTAAGTTTTATGCCGCGTTGGCAAGCATTGATAGCGAACTGCTATCGCCGCACGTATTACGCCATGCATTTGCGACGCATTTACTCAATCACGGTGCTGATTTACGAGTGGTGCAGATGTTGCTCGGGCATAGCGACTTGTCGACCACTCAGATCTATACGCATGTGGCGACTGAGCGATTAAAACAATTGCACCAAGAGCATCATCCTCGGGCATAATAGTATATTTAACCGTGGTCATAAGGCGGCTGTTAAAATGGCTTGGACGGTTTTAAAACAGTGGGTGGAAAAAATATTTTTGCCTATTCAGGGATTTTTTTCTGGTTTTCCGGTCTGAAAGAGTAATGGTATGCCTGCGTCTTGTGGGCCTTTGTAGATAAATGGGATAAAAACACGATGAATTTCAAACAACTGCTTGCGGGTGTCATGCTCTCTTCAGCCTTGTTTTCTTTTGGTGCTCAGGCAGTAGAAGGGGCGGATAAAGCTGCCATTTCTGATGTGTTAGCACAATATCGACTTAATATTGAAAGCATTGAAGCGTCGCCTGTTGAGGGGCTTTTTGAAGTGATCACGAATGGTGGTGTGGTTTACGCCAACAAAGACGGTTCTTACTTTATTTACGGTCAATTGTTCCACACCAACGAAAAAGAATCGATCAACCTCACCGAGATTGCTCAGGCTAAACGCAACAAAAAACTGTTTGATGCCGCAGGCGTTGAGAAAGAGTTGATCGTGTACCCAGCAAAAAATGAAAAGCATATCGTGAATGTATATACCGATACGACGTGCGGCTATTGCATGAAGCTGCACCGTGAGATGCAAGACTATAACGATCTCGGCATTACTGTTCGTTACTTGGCGTTTCCTCGTTCTGGTGAGCGTTCACCAAATATGGAACAAATGAGTGCGATTTGGTGTGCAGATGACAGAGCTGTCGCAATGAATGCAGCGAAAGCAGGCGATTTTAATAAAGAAACAGATGCATGTAATGATTTGGTTCGTCGTCACATGGCGCTCGGCACCTCGATGGGTGTGAGCGGCACGCCCGCGATTATGCTGCAAGATGGCACCATGCTATCAGGTTACTTGCCAGCACCTAAGTTGCTAGAAGTGCTTCAGCAAAAAGGCTAAACCTCCGTTTCCCCAAAAAGGCGCAGGCGACAGTCTGCGCCTTTTTGCGTTCTAAGCCCGAGTAAACTGCCCGTGAGGCTTTCGCTTTACCCCCATCTCGTTACAATGAGTTCCTCAATCCGCATTCTTACAGTCGTCGGTGTATACACCGCCACAGACAGGTCTTGTTCCCATGATTGAAATCAAACGTCGCCAATCCACACCTGATGCAGAATTTCCTGCCTCAATGCCACCTTTACTTCAACGTATTTACGCCAACCGCGGGATCACCAGTGAAGGCGAGCTAGAACGCAGCGCAAAAGGGCTTCACAGCTTCAGCGAATTGTATGGCATTGAGAAAGCCGTACAATTGCTGGCAGATGCGATGGCGCAAGGGCGACGCATTATTGTGGTGGGGGATTTTGATGCTGATGGTGCCACGAGTTCTGCACTATCAGTGACCGCGTTTCGTATGATGGGCTGTCACAACGTTGATTACTTGGTGCCGAACCGATTTGATGATGGATATGGCCTAAGCCCAGACGTGGTCGCGCAAGCGGCGGCAAAAGGCGCGGAACTTATCATGACCGTGGATAACGGTGTGTCATCGATTGAAGGCGTTGCCGCTGCAAAAGAACGTGGCATTCAGGTCGTCGTGACTGATCACCACTTGCCAGGCAATGTGTTGCCTGATGCCGATGCCATGGTGAACCCAAATCTTGATGAGTGTGGTTTTCCATCCAAATCGCTCGCGGGTGTTGGCGTGGCGTTTTATCTAATGCTCGCCCTTCGGGCGCACCTTCGTGAAACGGGCTGGTTTGTCGAGCGTCAAATGGCTGAGCCTAATTTGGCCGATCTGCTGGATTTGGTCGCGCTGGGTACGGTGGCGGATGTGGTCGCGCTGGACACCAATAACCGTATTTTGGTGCACCAAGGGCTAATGCGTATACGCGCAGGAAAATGCCGACCGGGTATTCAAGCGCTGATTGAAGTCGCCAATCGCAACATGGCAACGTTGGTGGCGAGCGATTTTGGTTTCGCGCTCGGCCCTCGCATTAACGCGGCAGGGCGTTTGGATGATATGTCTTTCGGTATTGAGCTTTTATTGAGTGAAAGTTTACCTGCTGCACGTCAAATGGCGAGCGAGTTGGATGCGCTGAACCAAAGCCGTAAAGACATTGAACAAGGCATGAAAGAAGAAGCCATGGCTATCTGTGAGCGATTGCAGTTTGGTGAAGATACTCGTCTACCGAGTGGCCTCGCGCTGTTCCAACGCGAGTGGCACCAAGGCGTGATTGGGATTGTCGCTTCGCGCATTAAAGACAAATTCCATCGCCCTGTGATTGCATTTGCCGCCGGTGATGAAGGTGAGGTAAAAGGTTCAGCTCGTTCTATCCAAGGCCTTCACATGCGCGATACCTTGGACTTAATTGATACGCAAAACCCAGGGTTGATTAAAAAATTCGGTGGGCACGCCATGGCGGCGGGCTTAACCATCGCAGAAGCAGACTACGAGCGCTTCTCACGTTTGTTTGATGAAGCGGTACAAAACATCATTAGCGAAGATCAGCTTAAAGGTGTGTTGTTATCTGATGGTGAACTGTTGCCAGAAGAAATCAGCATGGACGTAGCCGAAATACTGCGCGCAGGTGGCCCATGGGGACAAGGCTTCCCTGAGCCATTGTTTGACGGTACGTTCAAATTGCTGCATCAAAAGCTGGTGGGCGGAAAACACCTGAAAATGATGCTAGAACCTGCATTGGGCGGGCAAATGGTGGATGCTATCGCATTTAACGTTGATCTACGTCGCTGGCCTGACCCATCAGTTCAGAAGGTCGAGTTGGCTTATCGGCTTGATGTGAATGAGTTTCGCGGTAACCGAACTGTGCAGCTTATGGTAGAACATGTGGTGGCGGTGTAATAAAAAAGCGGCTCTAGGACGTAGGACGTGCAGCTCCTACGTTCCATTACCTGTGCTCTCTCTATGCTTTTTCGCGCATTGCTTTTGTTTCTTTCCTTCTTTTTATCTAAATATTCACCTTTGATCCTCATCACACTCTGTATATTCCGTCCGCAATTCTGTAGAATTCGGCGGTTAAAACTCATTCTGAACTTAGATAAGTGACCATGTTTGAAATCAATCCAATCAAAAACCGCCTAGCGGACATTGCCGAACGCGCAAATGTCCTTAGGGGGTATCTTTGACTATGACGCCAAGAAAGAACGTCTAGAAGAAGTTAATGCTGAACTTGAACAACCTGACGTCTGGGCTGAACCTGAGCGTGCTCAAACGCTAGGTCGAGAGCGTGCGTCGCTTGAGGCGGTGGTAGAAACCATCGATCAGCTAGACCAGGGTGGTGGGTACATCAACGATTTGCTGGAATTGGCCGTTGAAGAAAGCGACCAAGACACCTTCGATGAAATTGAACCTGAACTGAGCGACTTAGAAGCCAAGCTAGAAAAGCTTGAATTCCGTCGTATGTTTGCAGGCGACCATGATGGTGCTGATTGCTATATCGACCTGCAAGCAGGATCGGGCGGCACAGAAGCGCAAGATTGGACATCGATGCTATTGCGCATGTACTTGCGCTGGGCAGATTCGAAAGGCTTCAAATCTGAAGTGATTGAAGTGTCAGCAGGTGATGTGGCTGGATTGAAATCAGCGACGGTTCGCGTGAGCGGCGAATACGCTTACGGCTGGCTGCGCACTGAAACCGGTGTTCACCGTTTGGTGCGCAAATCCCCGTTTGACTCAGGCGGTCGTCGTCATACCTCGTTTGCTTCTGCGTTTATTTACCCAGAAGTTGATGACAACATTGAAATCGACATCAATCCTTCTGATCTACGTATTGACGTATACCGTGCTTCGGGCGCGGGCGGTCAGCACGTCAACACCACTGAATCTGCGGTACGTATTACGCACATACCAACGAATACCGTGGTGCAGTGCCAGAATGACCGTAGCCAGCACAAAAACAAAGATCAGGCGATGAAGCAGCTTCGCGCAAAACTGTTTGAGCTCGAAATGCACAAACAGAATGCAGAGAAGCAAGCCAACGAAGATTCGAAATCTGACATTGGGTGGGGCAGTCAAATCCGCTCATACGTGTTGGATGACGCGCGTATTAAAGATCTGCGTACCGGCATTGAAAACCGCAATACTCAAGCGGTGCTTGACGGTGATCTCGACAAATTTATTGAAGCCAGCCTGAAATCTGGTTTGTAATTTTTTAAGTTAATTAAAGGTTCACTATGACTGACCAATTACTAGACGAAAACAAGCTGATTGCGGAGCGTCGTGCCAAGCTGAACCACATTCGTCAAAACTGCAGCGCTAACGGCCACCCGAATGATTTTCGTCGTGAGCACAAAGCTGCAGACCTTCAGGCTGAATTCGGCGAAAAGAGCAAGGAAGAGCTAGAAACACTGGATCATAAAGTCAGCATCGCTGGCCGAGTGATGGCCAAACGTGGACCATTCCTAGCGATTCAAGACGTAAGCGGTCGCATTCAGGCGTACGCAGCAAAAGACGTTCAAAATGAACTAAAAGACAAATACCAAGGTCTGGATATCGGCGATATCATCGGTGTGAAAGGTGCCTTGCACAAATCAGGCAAGGGCGATCTGTACGTGAACATGGAAGAGTTCGAGCTGCTGACGAAAGCGCTGCGTCCTCTTCCTGAAAAGTTCCACGGCTTGACTGACCAAGAGACGCGTTACCGTCAGCGTTACGTTGACCTTATCGTGAACGAAGATTCACGTAATGCGTTTAAAGTACGTTCAAAGCTCATTTCAGCGATTCGCCGCTACATGGAGTCAAAAGACTTTATGGAAGTGGAAACGCCAATGATGCAAGTGATCCCTGGCGGTGCGTCTGCACGTCCATTCATCACTCACCACAACGCACTCGATCAGGAAATGTACCTGCGTATTGCGCCTGAGCTATACCTGAAGCGTTTGGTTGTGGGCGGTTTTGAGCGTGTGTTCGAAATCAACCGTAACTTCCGTAACGAAGGTTTGTCTCCGCGCCACAATCCAGAATTCACCATGATCGAATTCTACATGGCATACGCGGATTACAACGATCTGATAGATCTGACTGAAGACATGCTGCGCACGGTAGCCATCGAGGTGCTTGGTAATTCTGCCATGCCTTACGGCGAGCATACCGTTGAGTTCGGCGGTAAGTATGCGCGTATGACCATGCTAGAGGCGATCAAGCAATACAATCCTGAGCATGAAGCTATCCAAGCATTGGATGAAGAAGGTGTTCAGAATCGTGATCTGATGGTTTCTATTGCGACGTCATTGGAAATCTACGTTGAGAAGTTCTGGACATGTGGTCAGCTGCTTGAAGAAATCTTCGGTGAAACCGCAGAACCTAAGTTGATCCAGCCGACCTTTATCACTGGCTACCCAGCAGACATTTCTCCGCTGGCGCGTCGTAGCGATAGCAATCCATTCTTCACTGATCGTTTTGAGTTCTTCATCGGCGGTCGCGAAGTGGCAAATGGCTTCTCTGAGCTGAATGACGCTGAAGATCAAGATGCGCGCTTTAAAGCACAGGTTGACGCGAAAGAGTCGGGTGATGACGAAGCGATGTTCTACGACGCTGACTACATCACTGCATTGGAACACGGCTTGCCACCAACGGCGGGTCAAGGTATTGGTATTGACCGTTTGGCGATGCTGTTTACCAACACGCACACGATTCGTGACGTGATTTTGTTCCCTGCGATGCGTCCACAGAACCCCAACAAAGCGTAATTGCCTTGGTTGTGAGACGAATTTAAGACGTCTGTGAGACATCAAAACACCGGATTTATCCGGTGTTTTTTTATGCGCTAAATTCCATAAGCAATCGTTTGGCATAGCTCACACTTTTTGCGATCCAAATAACGTTTTTGTTCCGCTTTTGTCCCTCGCCCCCCATGATGCTCGCGTTTTCCCTTGCCGCTGAATGATGATGAAAATGATGCTTAAAAAAACGCTACTTTCTGCCAGTGTCGCGCTTGCGACCATGATGTCGACAACAGCCTTTGCCGCTGAAAATGTTGATTTGCTGATCACTGATGCGACTGTGCTGACAATGAATGCCGATAAAACGGTTTATCAGCAAGGTGTTGTTGCTGTGAAAGGGAATAAGATCGTTGCAGTCGGGGAGGCCTCTCTTGCCGATGACTACAAAGCGAAACGTGTATTAGATGTCGACGGTGACATCGTGATGCCCGGCCTAATCAATACTCATACCCATGCGTCGATGACCGTGTTTCGTTCGCTGGGTGACGATGTGCCTGATCGCTTGCACCGTTACATCTTCCCATTAGAGAAGAAGTTGGTGAGTCGCGACATGGTGCGTATTGGTGCGCAACTGGGTAATGTTGAAATGCTCAAAGGCGGCGTGACCACTTACGCAGACATGTACTACTTTGAAGATGAAGTGGCAAAAACCGTCGATCAAATCGGTATGCGTGCTGTGCTGGGTGAAACCGTGATTAAGTATCCGGTTGCTGATGCTGCGAATGCAGAAGAAGGGATCCAGTACGCGCTTAATTTTATTGAGCAATACAAAGATCACCCACGCATCACCCCTGCGTTTGCACCGCATGCACCCTATACCAACACCACGGAAGTGCTGCAGAAAATCACCAAGCTATCGCTAGAGCATGATGTGCCTGTGATGATCCATCTTGCTGAATCAGACCGTGAAAATGAAGTGATTGCGGAGCGCAGTGGTGGTAAATCGCCAGTTGCCTATATGGCAGACATTGGTGCATTAACGCCAAACTTGGTCGGTGCTCACGTGATCAATGTGGACGACGCTGATATTGCATTGCTGCAAAAATATGATGTGGGTATTGCGCACAATATGAGTGCCAACATCAAATCTGCCAAAGGCGTGTCTCCGGCATTGAAGATGTTTGATGATGGTCTTCGTATTGGGTTAGGAACCGACGGGCCAATGTCTGGCAATACTTTGAGTACGATCGATGAATTCAATCAGGTTGCAAAGGTCCATAAGTTGGTGAACCAAGACCGCGCTGCTATGCCGCCCGTTAAGGTGATTGAAATGGCGACCATTGGCGCGGCACGAGCGCTACATATGGAAGATACGATCGGTTCGCTGGAGATAGGCAAGTTAGCGGATATCATCGTCATTGATACTCAAGCACCAAATATGGTGCCAATGTACAACCCTTACTCCGCATTGGTGTATTCGGCCTATGCGACAAATGTAAAACACGCCATTGTCGATGGTAAGGTTTTAATGCAGAACCGAGACATACTGACCGTAGACGAAGATTCCGTTCGTGAAGAAGCGTTGCTGTTTGCAGACAAAGTGCGTGAAACTGTCATTGCGAGCGGCGAAGAGGTGCGCTAGCACTTTAACTCTTTACTCCCCTGCCTTAACTAAAAGACCGTGTCTCATCGGGGCACGGTTTTGATTTTCCACTGATTCTCTATCAATAGATACCCTCACGAAAGCGGGTCATCGTCTATGATTTAAGAAAAATAAAAGAGAAAATATTTTTTCTTATAAATGAGATCATCAAAAAATCCCATGTTCAATATGTAGTCGCCATTGTTCAGTGCAATCAATTAACCTGATGAATTTAAAAAGGTTAGTTGTCGATTTTTGATGTCTGTTTGTCAGGGTTAGCGATAGCTGAAATGTCTATTTTAGGATGCTAGCTGAATTGAGAGCTAGGTTGTATCTATACTGAGACAGACTAAGTTGTCTTACAAAATATAATGAACTCACAACATTTTGAACACATGTCGTTAATGGATGACTAAAGGCAGGCGTTATGGGTATGCAATTCAGATCTGAGGCAGTTCCAAGTTCTCTCGTTGTCGTGGGGGGAACCTACGAACCATGGTTAGCAACGTTGGAGCAAGCGGGTTGGCGTTGCCACCGTTGTTATGACCTTAGAGCTGCTCAATCTCTTCTACAAGATATCGGTCCTTGTATCGGTATTGTTGATATCAGTCACGATGACTTTAGTCTCAATGGTGTGGCGTCTCTCGTCAACCGTAATAAGCAAGTGCGTTGGCTGGCGCTTATCCGCGAAGATCAACTCAACAATGATGCAATTTGTCAGTTCATTGTGAGCTTCTGCATCGACTACTTCACGTCTCCTATTCCAGATAGCCAGTTGATGAGCACCATTGGCCACCAGTTGGGTATGTTGAAACTGGAGCGCCATGTATGGCCGCAGTTGGGCGATCACAGTGACATGGGCTTGCTTGGCAAAACCTCAGTAATGAAGAAGCTGCGTGACCAAGTGCGTCGTGTTGCGCCGACCGATGTCTCCGTGCTTATTCATGGGGAAAGCGGTACCGGTAAAGAGTTAGTGGGTATGGCAATTCATAATGCCTCTACCCGCGCGAAAGGCCCGTTTGTTTCAGTCAAATGCAGTGCATTGCCAGAAAAGCTGATCTCATCAGAGCTATTTGGTGATGGTACGAGCGAAGGGAAGGTACAGCAAGCGCACCAGGGAACGTTGTTCCTTGATGAAATTGGCGACCTACCGCTTAACCTTCAGGCAAACTTACTTCACTTGCTGCAAGACGGCACGGTGGAATCCCATGATGACAAATACGCGAAAGAAATCGATGTTCGTGTGATTGCGGCAACACATATGGATTTGGAAAAAGCGGTTGCTGAAGGTCTATTCCGTGAAGACTTATTCTACCGTCTAAACGTATTGCGCATCTCTGTGCCTTCCTTGAAAGAACGCAGTGCTGATATTCCAGACCTTGCTGAACACTTCCTGCTGAAATTTGCTCGCCAGTACAACACACAGGCACGCACTTTCTCAGAAGAGGGCAATAAGATCCTGACCAACTACAGCTGGCCAGGTAACGTACGTGAACTGATTAATCAGGTAAAACGTGCGGTGTTGCTGGCAGATAATCTGGTGATTGAAGCAGAGCACTTGGATCTTCCACGTCAGGGGGATTACAAGCAAAGCCTGCGCAAAATCCGTGAAGAGTCTGAACGTGATGCCTTGCTGGCCGTGCTGGAAAGCAACAATGGTCAAGTGTCTGCAGCAGCTAAAGAGCTGGGAGTATCGCGCGCGACCATGTATCGCCTGCTGAACAAACATAGCTTGATCCCTGCGCCTCGTAGCTTTCGCTAATTAGCCCATGTTTCAACCGCAATAAAAAAACCGCCCTAGGCGGTTTTTTTTATTGTTCAGTATAGGGCTCGCTGTTAGTGATTTGTCAGTTCTTCTGTTTGCACCGGGAACAACTTGTCATAAGCGAGGTTGAACACGTAAGCGTAAACCAGATAGAAAGCCACAAGGCCGATATCCATGACAAATGCCTGCCACAAGCCAATGTTTAGCCACCAAGCCATTGCAGGAAGCGTTATCCACAGCAAACCCAACTCAAATAGTACGGCATGTAAGATACGCTGTTTTTGTGTTTTCTTGGTTGTTCCTGTCCGCTTCATCATCGCTTTGTCAAACCACACGTTGTAGATGTAGTTCCATCCTGTCGCGATGACTGAAAACGCAATGCCCATCACACCTGTGTGGGCGGCATCAAAACCAAATTGGGACAGGATGCTGACGATGAGAATCAAGCCAATCACTTCAAATGCGATGGCATGTCGAATACGGTCTGTCATTGTTCTCATTGAGCGTTCCTCCTAAAAGATGGTGTCATAATATCCAATTAATAGATTGATAAAAGTTAAAACCTATCCGATATTCGGATTGATGAGAGGGGGAGTATAATGAGTAAGACATTGAAATGAGCGATTCAATCATCGACGTATGTTTTCGAAGTAAAAAGCGAATAAAAACGATGCAGACAGCTAATGATAGTGAATAAATCTCGAACAGTGAAATGTACCAATTATTAGGCAAAATAAAGTGAATGGCATGGTGAAAGTTTGTACAGAATGTTGAATGGAGACAATGACTTCAAATTGATCGTTATATGAAATAACTTGTTGATATATTGATCTCTGTCATTAATATTAACAGTGAATTTACAAACGCGGTTATCACTCAGGTTAACGAATTTAAGGAGGCAACGAATGAAAAATCATACTTTTACAACCGTTATGACCTGCGCCTCCAATTTGTGCGCAGATATGCGAAAACCTGTACAGTAATTCCGCACCCCTCGAAAGTGGGCCGCGGATATTTCTGCGGCCAAATGTGAAAGCAACAACTCTCATTTCCCCGCAGATTATCCAAGGCCTCCTAAACACAATATGGAGTCCACAATGAACCAATCACTTTACCTTCGTCTAGCCGTTATGTTCGTTCGTTTAGATATTAAGCATGAAGAAGCACAATGGCGAAAAGCACATCGACGTATCCGCTACGTTGGAGATCCTATGTCTGAGCATTTAATGCGTGACATCGGTTTCGAGAAAGATGGCTTTTCCATTGGTCACACTGTCGCGCCTCAGTTTAAAGCACAACGCGAAGTGGCACGTATGCGTCGCCGGTTGAGGTTGAACCCTACCACGTAGCAAAAGGGAGCCTTCTTTGCTGGGAAGGCTCCCTATCCTTTTTAGTCTGTGATGAATGACACTGAGTCGCAGCCAGTCATATATATAGCTAGCGCGGAACCACCCGCGCTGTATCGCCATCCACATTGACCTGCACTTGCTGACCATCTTGGAAAATCATATCTGGGTTGACCGCCTGAACGATCGAAATGATCTTTCCACTGTCATCGAGTTTAATCGTGAGGTTCACCCCGTTACTTTCCCCAGCTTTTGCAGCAGCTTCACTGCCGGCATAACCGCCAAGCAACCCCCCACCAATCGCTGCGATTTCAGAGCCTGTGCCGCCTCCAACTTTGGAGCCTAGTATTCCACCAATGGCTGCCCCTGCGATGGTGCCAATGAGATTGGTTTGACTAGAGCTGTCGAGAGTCACTGGCTCTGCCTTAATCACCGTGCCGTAATACACGTCTTGAATGGTACGTGTATCTGTTGTGCCGTAGGAATCGCCGTAGGGGTTTGGAGATGTGCAACCTGCTGTTCCTAGTGCCAATATGGAAATACAAAATACACCGATATGATTTGCTTTCATGCCTTGTCCACCCTGTGTGAAGTCGGCATCAATTATAGTGTTCGACGGCTGAGTCTATGTGCGTGTGACGAAAGAAAAAGCGCCAATTGGCGCTTTTCTTATCTTAAAGACAAACCAGTTATGCCTCGTCTTGTGCTCATTAGCACCACGCGACTCAGTGCTGAATGACTCAGCCAAGCAGTCGCTTGCTGATGCGAACTAAGGGCAAGGGTTTGAGTATTTCGCGCTCACTTCATCGATGCGAATTAACAGCTCTTCTGGCAATTGAATATCGATAGATTCGATATTGGTTTTTAACTGGTCGAGTGTCGTCGCACCAATGATGTTACTGGCAACGAAAGAACGACTGTTCACAAACGCTAATGCCATTTGCGCGGGGTCGAGCGAAAACTCGTTGGCGAGGTCAACGTAGGCTTTTGTTGCGGCTTGTCCTTGCTCTGTGAAATAACGTGCAAACCGTTCCCATCGGGTACAACGAGCCCCTTCTGGACGAGCGCCATTCAGATACTTACCCGTGAGTACACCAAACGCCAGTGGCGAATAAGCCAGCAACTCAACACCTTCTTGATGGCTGATTTCTGACAGGCCCACTTCAAAGCTGCGGTTGAGCAAGTTGTAAGGGTTTTGGATTGAAACAATGCGAGTTAGGCTGTGTTTTTCCGCCAATCGCAGATAGCTCATGACACCCCAAGGCGTTTCATTCGATACACCGATATAGCGAATTTTTCCTTCACGCACCAGTTCCGATAGCGCATCTAGCGTATCGAGCAAACTGACACCTGAGTTTTCATCTTGATGTGTATAGTTAAGTTGGCCGAAGCTATTCACATGGCGTTGTGGCCAGTGAACTTGATACAAGTCGATGTAGTCAGTTTGTAGGCGAGCAAGACTGTCATCAACCGCCTGACGTACATTGCGGCGATCGAGCGACATGTTATCGCGAATGTAAGGAACACCACGTGGCCCCGCCACTTTGGTTGCAATGACCACTTTGTCGCGCTTACCTGATTTTTGCAGCCAGCTACCGATGTATTTCTCTGTTAACCCTTGAGTCTCTTGGGTGGGGGGAACGGCATACATTTCGGCCGTATCAATAAAGTTCACACCAAGATCCAATGCTAACGACAGTTGTTCATGGGCATCAGCTTCTGAGTTTTGTTGACCAAACGTCATGGTACCGAGGCATATTTTACTGACGTCTAAGCTGGTATGAGGAAGAGTATGAAATTGCATCCGTTCTCCTTGGATTTCGCTTATCGCCCAATGAGGTTGATTTGGCTCATTGTCGAGAGAAGAGGTTTGAACTTCCATCTTAGGAGATTCTGCCTCAGGTACAAGCTTCAAAAACAGTGAAAGCTTGTACGACTTCAACTCGTTGAGTAAAAGACAGTCAGCAAGATGCACCAAGAGTGAAAATCACACAGCATAAACAGAAATTTCATCAAGATAATCTGTCAGTCAGCCCCATTTTTATACTAGGATTAACATTTGGTTAACAATGCGGGAGGCGAGATGAAATTAAAGCAATTGAAAAATTGGATACAGGCTCACCCTGACAATGTGCCGCATTGCTATGTGGTGGCACATGCTGGCGGGGCACAACATATTGTGGAAGTGGAAGTTAGGCATCAACTAGAACCTTTGAGAGATGATAAAACCGATGAAGTGATGCACTTTGACAACATGGAGCAAGTCAGTGCCAAGCTGAAAAAGCTCGGTATTAGAAAGGTAACGATGCGCTTACTTGACCCCTATGATGAATTTGGTCCTGCCGATGCCTCGTGCAAAGAAGACATGGAGATCTCGCTCTAGCGGGTCAACGAACACGCCAACTGCAATAGACTCTGTATCTTTCGGTTACTCGCTATCTGATAATAAGAAATGTCGGGCGAGTATCCTTGCGGTGAATTGGGTTCGTAAATAAAAGCCTCTAGGTAACGTTTTGATAGGTTGACCATTTGCCCCGTAAGCTTCTGTCTTCACTTTGCTGTTAGCCGCTTTCGGGCGTAGCTGCATAAATTCACCGTGTTTTGCTGAAATCTCGTGGATCTTGCCTAGCACAATAAACTCCATTAATTCTTCCCAATCTGCCTTAAGTTGTTTCTCTTCCTCTTGTGATGGTTGCCAGATAAGCGGCATTCCAACGCGGCGTTCTGACACCGGGATTTCGCGTTCGCCTTCAACAGGCACCCACAACACTTTGGACAACTTATTGCGGATGTGGCTACTTTCCCATGTCAGTCCATGAACACCAGTTAGCGGCGCAACGCATACAAAGGTGGTTTCTAGCGGTTTACCACTGTGGCTAATGGGGATCGATTTCAGCTCAATACCAAGATCCTGAAAATCTTGCTCTGGCTTGCTCCCAGCTGTCGCACCCAGACAGTTTTCCAACAACATACCGACCCAGCCTTTTTCACGACGAAGATCGGCAGGACAAGCAATGTCTCGTTGCGAAGCAAGCTCGCCAAGGGTAAATCCTGCCAGAGCATAAGCACGATCGAGCAATTCTTGTTCGGTTGTTGGCGCGGGGATCATGGGGCTATCCATTCAATGTTAATCGTCAGAACGCTATCAGCCAAACACTGAAAACACCAGTGTTTGTATGGGACTGACAATGGGATCACTCAGTAATGAGTATTTTCCAATGTTATCCACAAGGATCAAGCGATAATCATGACTCCCTAGTGTCATGGATGCATATACAGTGCTTTTAATGTGTTGATTATAGAGCGATCGTCCATTATTGATGAGGAAGTGTACGAATGGTGTGGGTAACTCTCATTTTGGTGGATCTTTGAGCACTTTAAGATCTTATTGATTCTCCAAGGAGGAAATAGAATGTGGTTTGTTTTTTTTCTCATTCAAAGCATTGATATTAAATGGTTTATTTTTGGTTTCTCAAATGGGCGTAAAATCATGTATGGCCATCACATCATGCTTTATTACAGTTTAAACGGTGTTCTTCACAAATCTATCCACAGAAAGCGTGAATAAATGTGCGCTTGGTCTCATCAAGTTGTTTATAACTTATGGTGAGGGCTTGTTTTATCCCTAAAGGCGGTTGAACTCCCCAAAAAATGCGTTTCATTCACAATGTTTGTTTACCACTGTGTACATAGTGTGAAAAAATCACTGTTAATAGAGATTTATATTTGAGGTCGTCCAGTGATAGATGGCGATGGTTACCGTCCTAATGTAGGGATAGTAATATGCAACAGCCACGGTCAGGTTCTCTGGGCTCGTCGATATGGACAACATTCCTGGCAATTCCCCCAAGGTGGTATTGATGACGGTGAAACGCCGGAACAAGCCATGTACCGAGAGTTATACGAGGAAGTAGGGCTCTCGAAAAAAGACGTAAAGATCCTGGCGACAAGTCGCCATTGGTTGCGATACAAGTTGCCAAAACGTCTGGTTCGTTGGGATTCAAAACCAGTGTGTATTGGGCAAAAGCAAAAATGGTTTTTGCTCAAGCTGGAATGTGACGAGTCAAAAGTGAACATGCAACGGAGTGGTACGCCAGAATTTGATGGTTGGCGTTGGGTCAGCTACTGGTATCCGGTCAGGCAGGTGGTGTCGTTTAAACGCGATGTTTACCGACGCGCAATGAAAGAGTTTGCAGCGATTGCGATGCCTTTTCGTGAGCGAAAAGTGAAGCGCAGTAAAGGTAAACGAGGCTCAGCTAAAAACTAAAGGAAGGCTTAGAGGGCGCCGATGCTGACGAAACTGCGAGATATCGTTAATAACGTGGCGTCATCCAGTGACGTTAAGCAAGCGCTCAATACTTTAGTGAGTGAGACCTGCTCTGCGATGGATACAGAGTGTTGCTCTGTTTACATCGCCGATCACGATCGCCAAGTCTATGAATTGATGGCCACCCAAGGCCTCAATGCGAAATCGCGTCGTGTGGCGCTGTCTTTCAACGAAGGTCTCATCGGCCTTGTTGGCCGTCGAGCAGAACCCATCAATCTTGCCTTTGCCAGTGGGCATGTCGACTTTAAACATTTCCCTGATATCGGTGAAGACGTTTTTAATGCGTTTCTTGGCACCCCAATCATTTATCGTCGTCAGGTTCTCGGTGTGCTGGTTGTGCAGCAACGAGATTCCCGTCAGTTCAACGAAAGCGAAGAGTCTTTTCTTGTAACCTTAGCTGCGCAGTTGGCTGTGGTGTTTGCCCATGCTAAAGCGCAAGGCTTGTGGCCGAGCGATGTCAAAGGCTCTTTGCTATTGGAAGGTGCCGCAGCGTCTCCCGGTGTCGCAATTGCAAAAGCGTGGTGTGATGTTTCCCAGCCTCGCCTCGATCTTGTTTCTCCTGCTTCTTGTCTGGATAACCAAAAAGAGCGTGATCGCTTAGAGGGTGCGTTAAGTGCTGCGATTTCTGATTTCCGTCGCCTGAGAAAGCGTTTTGACAATGAGTTGAATCAAGACACGCTGGCGATCTTCGATCTTTTTATCCATTTACTGAACGATCCTGTGCTTCGCAAAGCCATGAACGAGCACATTCAGCAGGGCGATCTCGCGGAGTGGGCTGTTAAGCAAACGATTGATTCTTTTGCTGAACGTTTCCAAAACATGTCCGATCCCTATCTTCGTGATCGTGCTAATGACGTAAAAGAGCTTGGTCAGCGTTTGTTGTATTTCCTCGAGAATCAGGAAACCAAGCAGTGGAACCTTGATGAGCCCGTCATTTTGTTTGCCCGAGAGCTGACCGCGGCGATGTTGGCTGCCATTCCACGAGACTGCTTGGCAGGTGTGGTGGCAGAAGAGGGCGCGGTGAATGCGCATGCTGCAATTTTAGCGCGAGCATTAGGTATTCCTGCCGTGATGGGGGTGGAATTTAACCCACAAATCATTCACCAGAAAAAAGTGGTGCTGGATGGCTTTAAAGGTCGCGTGCTGGTTGAGCCCTCTGCGCACATTCTTAAAGAGTACAAGCGCCTTCGCGATGAAGAACTGGAGCTGCAACAAGAGGTGGACAGTGCGTTTACTCGGCGCACAGAAACTGCAGATGGCGTGAGGGTGGAGATCCACCTCAATGCGGGGCTCAGTGCCGATACGAGTATTGCGATTAACCGTGGTGTTGACGGCGTGGGTTTATACCGAACGGAAGTGCCGTTCTTGATGCAACGCAGCTTTCCTTCAGAAGAGGATCAGGTAAAGCAGTACCAGTCGATACTGGATTGCTACCCAAAGCAATCTGTCGTGATGCGAACACTCGACATTGGCGGAGACAAGCCGCTTCCTTATCTGAAAATCGAAGAAGACAATCCGTTTTTGGGTTGGCGAGGCATTCGTTTCACGCTCGATCACCCCGATATCTTCCTTATTCAAGTCAGAGCCATGCTGCGTGCCAGTATTGGGCGAGACAATCTCGCTATTCTTCTGCCGATGATTTCAGGGCTTTCGGAGCTACTAGAAGCAAAAACGCTGGTGAATCGGGCATTTAATGAAGTGTCTGAAATAGCCGTGTCACAAGGGAAGAAACTCAACAAGCCGCGTCTTGGTATTATGGTTGAAGTGCCATCGGTGCTTTACCAGTTTGATGCAATTGCTCCGCATATCGATTTTCTGTCTGTCGGTACCAATGATTTGACTCAGTATCTGTTAGCTGTAGATCGAAACAATGCCCGTGTGGCGGACGTCTATGATACATTTCATCCTTCAGTGCTGGCTGTGCTTCACCAGATCTTGATGAGCAGCCAACGATTGAAGTTACCTGTGAGCGTGTGTGGTGAATTCGCAGGTGATCCCATAGGCGCTGCATTGCTGGTGGGTATGGGTTATCGACAGCTCAGTATGAATACGCGTAGCGTTGCCAAGATCAAATATGTACTTCGTCATATCCCGTCAGAGGCGTTGCAGAAACATGTTCTCGCGATGCAGCAGTTGTCTTTAACTGGCGAGATACGAAAAGCCTCAGAAGACTTTTTAGAACGTTATAGCTTGGGTGGCCTCATCCGAGTCGGCAAATAGGAACATTTTCATGGTTGATGCCACCTTGTGGCTGTTCGGGGCATGCCTTGTACTCGGCAGCTGCGTCGGTTTGCTAGCAGGTTTGCTTGGCATTGGTGGTGGCTTGATCGTTGTGCCTGCGCTATCGGTACTTTTGCCGTGGGCGGGCATCACACCTTCATTGGTTATGCCAATGGCACTTGCCACATCGCTGGCCAGCATTGTTATTACTTCTTCTTCTTCCGCTTATACCCATTACCGTTTAGGCAATGTACTGCCTGCTGTTGTGCGAAGCCTGTTGCCCGGCGTATTGCTTGGCGGTTTATTGGGTAGCGCGATCGCCGATCGATTACCTGCGGAATACCTGCCTCGTGTGTTTGGCGTTATTGTGCTTTTGTTGGCGCTTCAAATGGCGCTGTCATTACGCGTTAAGCCCGCTAAGCCGTTCCCTTCGCCTGTAAGAAATGTGTTCAGTGGCGGTCTGATAGGCATGATTGCTAGCCTTGCGGGTATTGGAGGTGGGTCGCTGACTGTGCCTTACCTCAATTACTATGGCGTTGAAATGCGCCAAGCGATCGGCAGTGCCTCTTTATGTGGTGTTTTTCTCGCGCTAGCAGGTATGGCGGGTTTTATCTTTTTTGGGCTGACACAAACTGAAACCTTACCAAGGTTCAGCGTGGGATATGTTTACTTACCTGCGTTGATTGGTATTGTAGTCACCTCTGTTTTTACAACGCGATATGGAGCGAGGCTGACTTCACGGTTGCCGACGCCAATCATTAAACGTGTTTTTGCCGTGTTCTTGCTCTTGGTTGGGGCAAGTATGTTTTTAAGCTAAGGAAGACAACTCTATGTCTCTGACATTTCCCCAAATTGATCCCATCCTGATTGAAATTGGCCCGCTTGCGATTCGTTGGTACGGTTTAATGTATCTAGCGGGCTTTGCGTTTGCCCTTTGGTTAGCTAATCGTCGTGCTGACAAGGCTGGTAGTGGCTGGACACGTGATGAGGTCAGTGACTTACTGTTTGCGGGATTCTTAGGCGTTGTGCTAGGCGGGCGCATTGGCTATGTGCTCTTCTATCAATTTGATGCTTTCCTTGCTGATCCTATTTTTTTGTTCAAAGTGTGGACGGGCGGTATGTCTTTCCATGGTGGCTTGCTCGGTGTTATTACCGCCATGTTTTGGTTTGCACGCAAAACCAAGCGCACCTTTTTCACCGTGTCTGATTTCATTGCGCCGCTGGTACCATTTGGATTGGGCGCCGGACGACTGGGTAACTTCATCAATGGTGAATTGTGGGGACGCGCTACTGATGCACCGTGGGGCGTAATATTTCCTACGGGTGGTCCGATTGCGCGTCACCCTTCGCAGCTGTATGAGTTCGCGCTTGAAGGTGTGGTGCTGTTCCTGATCCTTAACTGGTTTGCGCGTCATCCTCGTCCTGCTGGTGCAATATCAGGCTTGTTCTTGATTGGGTATGGTTCGTTCCGTTTTATCGTCGAATTCTTCCGTGAACCCGATGCGCACCTCGGCCTATTTGGTGATTGGATAAGCATGGGACAAATTTTGTCGACACCGATGATCATTGGTGGGGCACTCATGATGGTTTGGGCATATCGTCGCGCGAAAAACGCGACCCGCTCAGCCTAATTTTGCATTCTTAAGCCGCAGCCTGTCTGCGGTTTTCTTTGTCTTTAATCTGCCATTCAGCCTGCTGGTGGATGGGTAATGTAAGGAATAGTCATGAAGCAGTATCTTGATTTGATGCAGGATATCATTGATAACGGCAGCGATCGTGGCGATCGCACGGGTGTGGGTACGCGCTCTGTCTTTGGTCGACAGTTGCGTTTTGATCTCAGCGAAGGTTTCCCGATGCTGACGACCAAGAAGCTGTATACGCGTGCCATTATTCAAGAGTTGCTTTGGTTCTTAAACGGTGACACCAACATCAAGTATTTACAGGACAACAATGTCAGTATTTGGGATGAGTGGGCGACAGAAAGCGGTGACCTTGGCCCTGTCTATGGCGCTCAATGGCGTTCGTGGGCGTGTCCTGATGGCTCTACTGTTGATCAAATTGCCGAGCTCATTGAGCAAATTAAAATCAAACCTAATTCACGTCGTCATATTATCACCGCATGGAATCCAGCAGATTTGCCGGATGAGAGCATAGGCCCTCAAGCCAATGTCGAACAGGGGAAAATGGCGCTGGCTCCTTGCCACTGTTTATTCCAGTTCTATGTGGCTGACGGAAAACTGTCATGCCAGCTATATCAGCGCAGTGCAGATTACTTTCTCGGTGTGCCATTCAATATCGCCAGTTACGCTTTGTTCACGCATATGATTGCGCAGCAATGTGATTTGGAAGTGGGAGATTTTGTGCATACCTTCGGTGATGTGCATCTTTATCATAACCATTTAACTGACGATATCGTCTATGAGCAGCTCAAGCGTGTGCCTGGCAACAAGCCGACGCTAACGATCGCACGTAAGCCTGACTCAATCTTTGATTACACGTTGGAAGACTTTGTTATCGAAGGATATGACGCGCAGCCAAGCATTAAGGCGCCGATCGCGATTTAATCAGTCAGGTTTGAACAGCAAGTATTCAGAAGCCGGGGATTTCCCGGTTTTTTTGTGGGAAATAAAGCGCAGAGACTAGGAGGAGCAGGACTCAGATCCTAGGAAAAGCACAAGCAAGTGCTTAATGTAGAAAATGCAGGTATCAACATATCGCAGTACCCAGTACCCAAGACCTGCTCTATTTTCCCCAAAAAAAACGCCCGCATCAGCGGGCGTTTTATCGAATGTGTTTTGACTTACTGTGTCGCTAACATAACGATTGATGGAATCGCAACAAATACCAAACCAAGGTACGCAACCACAGCCAGCTTGTTCTTCGCTGCAACCTCGCCCAGCTTCTCTGCGCACTTCAATGGGATTTCGCGCAAGAATGGCGTACCAAAGATAAGCAGTGTAGCAAGTACGTTGAACACAAGGTGTACCAGCGCGATTTGCAGAGCAAATACCGCGTTAGGACCCGTCACTGCTGTCGCGGCAAGTAGCGCAGTGATACAGGTACCGATGTTTGCACCAAGGGTGAAGGGATAAACATCACGTACCTTGAGAACATTGGTGCCAACCAAAGGAACCATCAAGCTTGTCGTTGTTGAAGAAGACTGAACCAGAATCGTCACTAAGGTGCCTGATGCGATGCCGTGCAGAGGGCCACGACCGATGGCATTGTGAAGAAGCTCTTTTGCACGACCAACCATTAGTTTGCGCATCAATTTACCCATCATGGTAATAGCAGCAAAGATCAATGCAATACCTAGGAAGATAAGCGCTACGCCACCCCAGTCACCAGGCAGTGAAGAGAACAGACCTTTCGTGCCGTTAACCAAAGGCTTAGTCAATGGACCCATGAAGTCCAGACCTTTCATGCTCAGGTTGCCATCAAACATTAGAGGTGCAACCAACCAGCTCGAAATTTTGTCTAACAGACCAAACATCATTTCCAAAGGAAGGAAAATGGAGACAGCCATTAAGTTAAAGAAATCATGAACGGTTGCGCAGGTGAATGCTCGGCGGAATTCTTCTTTACAGCGCGCGTGGCCTAGGCTCACCAAGGTATTGGTTACGGTCGTACCAATGTTGGCACCCATAATCATAGGAATAGCTGTTTCGACTGGTAGGCCACCGGCAACCAGACCAACAATAATCGATGTGACTGTGCTTGAAGATTGGATCAGTGCGGTTGCAACGATACCGATCATCAGACCCGCTACAGGGTGAGAGGCGAATTCAAACAGGGTTCTCGCTTCGTCACCTGCCGCCCATTTAAAACCACTACCAACCATGGAAACTGCAACAAGCAGAATATAAAGCATCAGTGCCAGGTTGGCCCAACGTACCCAATTCTTAGAGCTGTTAATTGGAGCAGCAGTAGAAGCTTGGGATGTCATAAGGAAATCTCCGAGACAGTTGTATGTCAGATTTGTGTCAATGAATTAATCTGAGCGAATAGTAGGTAGGAAATATTTCACTAATATTACAGTTTTAATTCTGACTGCTGACCAATGATAAGAATAGGTGTAAAGCTACATGTTCATCCTGTGTTTTGATTAATAGAAACAATGATTTAATTGTTTTTGTGTGGTATTTTTCAAGTGGTTAAAAAGCGCCCAAACGCGCGATATTTATCGTAAAAGATGTCACATTGAGGGGCATTTATGACAGGGTCATGTTTCACACCACGAAAAAAGTGTCACTTTTTGGTGGAAACTTCGGATATTCCGAGGTTTAATCTCCAAAGAACCGATTTTTCTTTAATGATGATTGGTGACTAGACTAATAGGGATTACTTAATTTTAACGGAGTGCTTTAAATGACTGATGCGATTCGTCAGTTTATGAAGATGGAATCAGCCGGCGGTTTGGTGCTGATCATTGCTGCAATATTGGCGATTGTGATTGCCAACTCACCCTTGCAGCCGCTATATGATGGCGCTCTTCATAGCTACATAGCTGGTTTATCGGTCGCGCATTGGATCAATGATGGTCTGATGGCTATCTTCTTTATGCTGATCGGACTCGAAGTGAAAAGGGAACTCATTGAGGGTGCCCTTAATACGAAAGAAAAAGCGATTTTTCCTGCTATTGCTGCCGTAGGTGGCATGCTGGCACCTGCTTTGGTTTATTTGGCATTTAACTATTCAGATCCTGTGACCATAAATGGTTGGGCTATCCCCGCAGCAACAGACATCGCTTTCGCACTCGGCGTGATGGCATTGCTCGGTAAGCGTGTGCCTTTGTCTCTGAAAGTTTTCTTGCTCGCGCTGGCGATTATTGATGATTTAGGCGTCATTGTCGTGATCGCGCTGTTTTATAGCAGCGATCTTTCTATTACTGCGTTAGTGGTTGCCTTTATTTCTACCGCCGTATTGTTCTTAATGAACACCAAGAACGTCACTGGCGTGAAATGGTACTTGCTGGTTGGCGCGATTCTCTGGTTCAGTGTGTTGAAATCCGGCGTGCATGCGACGTTGGCGGGTGTGGTGCTTGGTTTTGCTATCCCTCTGGCGGGTGGCAAAGACGGAAAATCCCCGCTAAAAACGCTAGAGCATGCCATTCATCCCTACGCGGCATTTCTGATTCTTCCTTTGTTCGCATTTGCTAATGCGGGTGTCTCGTTGGAAGGTGTGTCACTGGCAAGCCTGACTAACATGCTGCCGCTAGGGATTGCGTTGGGTCTGCTGATTGGTAAGCCGTTAGGTATTTTTACCTTCAGCTGGATTGCTGTAAAAACAGGTGTGGCGCGATTACCTGAAAACGTCAACTTTAAGCAAATCTTTGCGGTTTCACTGCTATGTGGTATCGGCTTTACGATGTCGATATTCATCTCTTCGCTCGCGTTTGTGGGTGTGGACCAAAGCTACATCACGTTCTCTCGATTGGGTATTTTGATTGGGTCTACGGTTTCCGCGCTTGCTGGCTACGCACTATTGAGTGCGGTACTGCCTAAATCACCAGCGGCGGAAGAAGATGGCGATGGGGAAAAAGTGAGTATTGATTATTAAAGCGTGTATTTCACTGCATCTTTGATAGCAGGACTGGTTGTGCTGACTCAAACTGGCTGTGTTAAACGCATCGAGTAAAGATGATCATTGAGGCAGATTAGCATGTGAGGTCAGCATTATTGTGGCTCTAACCTCACTGAAGAAAACCAGATCATGACCTAATCAAAAAGCGCCATCACTACGTCCTCGTGGTGAGGCGCTTTTTACGTTGAGAAGCTATGTCGCATTTAAACTACAACCACCTCTATTATTTCTGGATGGTCTGCAAAAAAGGCTCAGTCTCAAAAGCGGCTGAAGCATTATTCCTGACACCGCAGACAGTAACCGGCCAAATACGTACCTTAGAAGACCGTCTGAACGGTAAACTGACTAAACGTTCAGGTAGGCATGTCGAACCAACTGAGCTCGGTCAGTTGGTTTACAAGTACGCTGACAAGATGTTCGGTATTAGCTACGAAATGTTAGATATCATTAACTATAGTCAGCGAGAGAATGAGCTATTTGATGTTGGCGTGGCCGATGCATTGTCGAAAAGCCTGGTGAGTCGTGTACTGCTAAAAGCGATTCCCGACGATGATGGTATTCACCTTCGTTGCTATGAATCGACCCATGAACTGCTTCTTGAGCAACTGAGGCAGCATAAGCTGGATATGATTTTGTCTGACTGTCCAGTGGATTCAAGTCAAAGCCCTGGATTGTTTAGCGTAAAGATAGGCGAAAGCATCATGAGCTTCTTTTGCTCAGGTGCTGTATCAAAAGAAAGATTCCCTGCCATAATTGAAGAACATAAGTTGCTCATTCCTGGCAGTCGGACAGCGATGGGACGCAAGCTGATGCACTGGTTTGATAGCCAAGGTATAACACCAACGATACTGGGTGAGTTTGATGATGCCGCATTAATGAAAGCTTTTGGGGCGAATCATCGGGCAATGTTTGTTGCACCAACGTTGTACTCGGCTGACATACTCGACTTGCCGGACATTCAAGAGATTGCCCAAGTAGAGGAATTAAAAGAAGAGTATTACGTTATATTTGCGGAAAGGATGATCCAACATCCTGCGGTAAAACGCATCTGTGAGGCTGACTTTAGCAAACTGTTCCATTAGTCTTACCTTATGAAATGGATTTCTTAAACGCAAGGCATTGTTGCTCATATGTTGAATGATACACTTAAATCAACGTGAACAACCTTTTAGATGTAGGTGAATAGGCAGTAAGTATGGAATTAAAACAAATGCAGGAAACTGGGCCCAAGGCAGTGCAATTGCTTAAAGCAATGGCAAATGAGCGCAGACTATTCATACTTTGTTATTTGCTGGAAGGGGAAATGTCTGTGGGGACGCTCAGTGATAAGCTTGAGCTGAGTCAGTCGGCTCTATCTCAACATCTGGCATGGTTGCGACGTGATGGCTTAGTGGCAACGCGTAAAGAGGCACAGACGGTCTACTACTCATTGAAGAGCATTGAGGTGCAGACCATTATGATGACCTTGCATCAACTCTATTGCAAAGACAAATAAGTGACGCGGTAGAAAATAGAAATAAAAAAAACCGGCTTTAGGCCGGTTTTTTTTATTTCAAATCTTAGCGCTTATTACAGAGCTTTGATTTGAGCAACTAGGCTAGCTTTATGACGAGCGGCCTTGTTCTTGTGGATAAGGCCTTTAGTAGCCATACGGTCAAGAATAGGTTGAGCTTCAGCAAATGCTTTAGTAGCTGCTTCTTTATCACCAGCTGCAATAGCGGTGATGGTTTTTTTCAGATAAGTGCGCATCATTGAGCGACGGCTTGCATTGTGCTGACGGCGCTTCTCAGATTGGATTGCACGCTTCTTAGCAGATTTGATATTCGCCAAGGGTCTAACTCCCAAATCTTATATTCGGTGACAATTTAAGGCCGAGGAATATGCCCCGTTTTACCCTAGTTGTCAATTCATTTGTGCAATAATCCGCCGCATTGCCATTGCAATGGCATGTGACGAACATCGCGGTTAATATGGCGGCAGATTCTACCAGCATTCTCAGTATGAAGTAAGCCTTTTATCTGTCTTTTCGCAGTTGTCACAACGTCTAAAACTCAATAAAAAAAGACGTGTTAACATCAGCGGTCGAATGCATCTTACTTTATTTTTCGTATTAAGGGGTTACAGGTGTCAAAGCGATTGCTTCGATCGGGGATGATTGTCAGCTTTATGACCATGGTATCGCGTGTCATGGGTTTGGTTCGTGATGTTGTTATTGCGAATCTTATGGGCGCTGGCGCCGCCGCAGATGTTTTCTTTTTTGCTAATAAAATCCCTAATTTTTTGCGTCGGTTATTTGCCGAAGGTGCTTTTTCGCAAGCCTTTGTGCCTGTACTTGCTGAGTATCAGGCCAGTGATGACAAAAACAAAACGCGTGAATTAATTGCCTATGTTTCAGGCACATTAGGTGTGTTGGTCACTATTGTGACGGTGATTGGTGTCATCGCATCGCCAGTGATTACCGCACTTTTTGGTATGGGGTGGTTTGTTGATTGGTGGAATGATGGCCCGTCGGCATATAAATTTGAATTGGCATCACTGGTACTAAAAATCACGTTTCCCTATCTGTGGTTTATTAGTTTTGTGGCGTTAGCGGGTTCAATTTTAAACACCCTTGGCCGTTTTGCAGTTTCGTCCTTTACGCCAGTATTTCTCAATATTGCGATGATTTCAGCCGCGATCTGGATAGCACCCAGCATGGATCAGCCCGAAGTCGGATTGGGTATTGGCGTTTTTCTGGGTGGTTTGATTCAGTTTGCGTTTCAGATCCCATTTCTTTATCGCGAAGGCATGCTTGTCCGCCCTAAATGGGGCTGGAAACATCCCGGTGTGGTGAAAATTCGCACCTTGATGATCCCTGCGCTGTTTGGTGTGTCGGTAAGTCAGATTAATTTGTTGCTGGATACATTTATTGCCAGTTTCTTAGCAACAGGCTCCATCAGTTGGTTGTATTACTCAGACCGTTTGTTGGAGTTTCCTCTGGGTTTGTTCGGCATCGCGATCGCAACGGTGATCTTGCCAGCGTTATCCAAAAAGCACGTTGAACAAACATCGGGGCAGTTTGCAAGCACCATGGACTGGGGCATTCGCATGGTGCTGCTTTTGGGCGCTCCTGCGATGATTGGCATGATGATATTGGCCAAACCCATGCTGATGGTGTTGTTCATGCGCGGTGAATTTGGAGTGGATGATGTCAACGCCGCGTCATTGTCGCTGGTTGCCTATTCATCAGGTTTGTTGAATTTTATGCTCATCAAGGTTCTCGCCCCTGGATATTACGCACGTCAAGATACCAAAACACCCGTTCGATACGGCATTATTGCTATGGTTAGTAATATGGTCTTTAACCTAATATTTGCATACTTCTATGGCTATGTGGGGCTGGCAATGGCAACGGCACTCTCAGCGCTGATTAATGCAGGTTTGTTGTATCGCGGACTGCACAAGCAGGGGGTTTATCGCATTAGCAAAGAGACGGTGATCTTTACGTTACGTTTGATGATCGCGGTGGTGCTGATGGGGGGCCTGATTTTGGGATTGATGCCAGAAAATGACCGCTGGTTGGCAATGGATTTGTGGCAGAGAATTTATATGCTGTCAGGAATAATTGGCGCAGGTGCAGTCACTTACCTCGTATCATTACTGGTTTTGGGTCTAAGACCCCATCAACTTCGCATAGAAGGCTGATTGATTGAGGCGATTAGTATATAATCCGTCGGTTTTTTTGAGGGGAAAGCAGTTTTAGCACTATGGAATTGATCCGAGGTATTCATAACATCCGAGACAGGCACCGTGGATGTGTACTGACTATCGGCAACTTTGATGGTGTGCATTTGGGGCATCAAAAAGTGCTAAAACGCGTGGTTGAAAAAGCACGTGGGCTAGGGCTGCCATCAACCGTGATGGTATTTGAACCTCAACCAAGAGAACTGTTCTCCCAAGAGCAAGCGCCCGCTAGACTGACGCGTTTGCGTGATAAGTACACCCAGTTAGCCAAATTGGGCGTTGAGCGTCTATTGGTGGTGAATTTCAATGCGAAGTTTGCTGCCATGACACCGTATGACTTTGTTCATCGCTTGTTGGCTGAACAATTGGGTGTTAAGTTTCTCGTGGTCGGCGATGACTTTCGCTTTGGCGCTGAGCGTCAGGGCGATTTTTGTTATCTGCAAGATGAAGCGCGGAGTGTAGGTTTTGAAGTGGTCAGCACTCAAAGCTTTACCGTTTCTACGCAGCGTGTGAGTAGCACCGCTATCCGAAATGAATTGGCGGATGGTAATCAGTTAGCTACTGAGGACATGCTCGGCAGACCCTACAGCATCAGTGGGCGAGTCTCACACGGTAAAAAATTGGGGAGGACGATTGGCTTCCCGACTGCCAATGTGCCATTGAAACGCCGAGTGACACCCGTGTCCGGTGTCTATGTGGTCAAGGTTGGCGGTATCGAAACAAACCAATGGCTAGGCGGTGTGGCTAACGTCGGCACTCGGCCAACAGTTAACGGTGTGCGTCAACAACTTGAAGTACATCTTTTCGACCTTGAGGAAGATCTCTATGGTCGACATATCGAAGTCCAGCTTCTTCATAAGCTGCGTGACGAGATGAAATTCGGCTCGCTTGACGAGTTGAAAGCCCAAATTGAACTTGATGCTCAGACAGCGCGTGCATGGTTGTCTGAGCCGTCTAATAAATAATGTCCATATACGGAATGAACAATCAATGAGTGACTTTAAAGATACCTTAAACCTGCCGGAAACCGCGTTTCCGATGCGAGGTAATCTTGCTCAGCGCGAGCCACAAATGCTTAAGCGTTGGTATGAGGAAGATCTTTACGGCGAGATCCGTAAAGCGAAGAAGGGTAAGAAATCCTTCATTTTGCATGACGGCCCTCCGTATGCGAATGGCAATATTCACATTGGTCACTCAGTAAACAAAATTCTTAAAGACATTATTGTTAAGTCTAAAACGCTGTCTGATTTTGACGCGCCTTACATCCCTGGTTGGGATTGTCATGGTTTGCCAATTGAACTGATGGTTGAGAAGAAAATCGGTAAGCCAGGCCAAAAAGTGTCTGCTGCTGAGTTTCGTCAAAAATGCCGTGAGTATGCCGCCAAGCAAGTTGAAGGCCAGAAAGCTGACTTCAAACGTCTAGGTGTATTGGGCGAGTGGGACAAGCCCTACTTGACCATGGACTTCGGTACCGAAGCCAACATCATTCGTGCACTGGGCAAAATTGCTGGCAATGGTCACTTACACAAAGGTTTCAAACCTGTTCACTGGTGTACAGACTGTGGCTCCGCATTGGCAGAAGCAGAAGTAGAATACGAGAACAAAGTGTCACCATCGATTGATGTGATGTTCCGTGCCACGGACGAAGCGGCTGTGCTGTCTAAGTTAAACTTGGCGGAAGGTCATGAAGGTCACGGCGATGTGTCTATCGTTATCTGGACCACAACACCTTGGACGCTGCCAGCTAACCGTGCGGTTGCTGTCGCTAGTGCACTGGAATATGTGCTGGTTCAGGTAGAAGGTGAAACACCACGTCGTTTGATCATGGCTGCAGAACTTGTGAAGTCAGTGATGGATCGTGTCGGTATCGAACACTTCCATAATCTGGGTTTCTGTAATGGTGATGCGTTGGAGTTATTGCGCTTCAACCACCCGTTCTACAACTTTGATGTGCCAGTTGTTTGCGGTGAACACGTAACGACTGAATCAGGTACAGGCGTGGTTCACACCGCACCAGGCCACGGTCAAGAAGACTTTGTTGTTGGTCAAAAATACGGACTAGAAGTCGCAAACCCTGTTGGCAGCAACGGCGTTTACCTGCCAGACACTGAGCTGTTTGCGGGTCAACACGTTTTAAAAGCTAACAACAACGTGATTGACGTGCTGAAAGAGCACGGTGCATTGCTGCATCATCATGCGTTTGAGCACAGCTACCCGCATTGCTGGCGCCATAAAACGCCGATCATTTTCCGTGCAACCCCGCAGTGGTTTATCTCAATGGAGAAAGCGGGTCTGCGTGCGAAAGCGCTGGAAGAAATCAAAAATGTACAGTGGATCCCTGAATGGGGTCAAAACCGTATTGAATCGATGGTAGATGGTCGCCCTGATTGGTGTATCTCTCGTCAACGCACTTGGGGCGTACCCATTGCTTTGTTTGTTCATAAAGAAACATCAGAGCTGCACCCGAATACGGTTGAATTGATTGAGCAAGTGGCTCAAAAAGTTGAACAATCAGGCATTCAAGCTTGGTGGGATCTTAACATCGACGAGCTGCTTGGCGACGATGCAGCGCATTACGAAAAAGTGCTGGATACGCTGGATGTATGGTTCGATTCAGGCGCAACGCACTATGCGGTTGTGAATCAGCGTCCTGAATTTAACGGTCACGAAGCGGACATGTACTTGGAAGGTTCTGATCAACACCGTGGTTGGTTCCAATCATCACTGCTAACGTCAGTGGCGATTAAAAATCACGCCCCTTACAAGCAAGTGCTGACCCACGGTTTCACCGTTGATGGTCAGGGCCGTAAGATGTCGAAGTCGATCGGTAATGTGGTTTCACCACAAGAAGTGATGAACAAACTGGGTGGTGACATTCTGCGTTTGTGGGTTGCTTCAACAGACTACACCGGTGAAATGACGGTGTCTGATGAAATCCTAAAGCGTAGTGCTGACGCTTACCGTCGTATCCGTAACACGGCGCGTTTCCTTCTGGCGAACCTTAATGGTTTCAACCCAGAAACGGACATGGTTGCTGCACAAGATATGGTGATTGCAGATCGCTGGGCGGTAGGTAAAGCACTAGAAGCGCAAGAAGAAATGCTGAAAGCATTTGAAGAGTGTAACTTCCACCAAGTCACACAGCGTTTGATGCAATTCTGCTCGGTTGAGATGGGTTCATTCTATTTGGACATCATCAAAGACCGTCAGTACACCGCGAAAGCAGGTGGTCTCGCACACCGTAGCTGTCAAACAGCCTTGTTCCATATCATGGAAGCGCTGGTTCGCTGGATGGCACCTATCATGTCGTTCACAGCGGATGAAATCTGGAACGAGATGCCAGGTAACCGTGCTAAGTACGTATTCACAGAAGTATGGTACGACGGTCTGTTTGGTTTGAGCGATGACGAGCAACTGAACAACGCGTTCTGGGCGGAATTGCTTCGCGTACGTGGTGCGGTCAACAAAGTGTTGGAGCAAGCACGTAACGACAAGAAAATTGGTGGCTCACTTGAAGCGGAAATCACGCTTTATGCAAACCCTGAGTTCGCTGCTAAATTGCAAGCCATGGGTGATGAACTGCGTTTTGTTCTGTTGACGTCGAAAGCCGTTGTGGTTGCGACGGATGCCGCACCTGAATCAGCCGTTGTCACTGATGTTGATGGGCTGGCGGTTGTCGTTGAGAAATCAGAAGCGGCGAAGTGTGAACGTTGCTGGCACCATGTGCCTGATGTGGGCACGATTGCAGGGCACGAAGAACTTTGTGGCCGTTGCGTGAGCAACATCGATGGTGAAGGCGAAAAACGTCAATTCGCGTAATTGCGGGTTCGTTTAATCACACAGTAGCAAAGACAAAAGCTGGCTGACTTGGTTCACCAGCTTTTTGCTCAACGATAGTAGGAAGGTTGGATGAAAGATCTGACAACGAAACAATCAGGGGTACGTTGGCTTTGGCTAGCGCTTCTGGTGTTCGTTCTCGATATTGGCACCAAGTTGTTCGTGATGGATACCATGGGATATGGTTGGGCAAACCGCATTGAGATTTTGCCTTTCTTTAACCTGTTATATGTTCATAACTATGGCGCAGCGTTCAGCTTTTTGAGTGATGCAGGCGGTTGGCAACGCTGGTTCTTTGCAGCGATTGCACTTGGCGTGTCGGGACTATTGATTTACTGGATGCGTTGTACGCCTGCCAGTAACAGAATTTTGAACGTAGCTTATGCCCTCGTGATCGGCGGCGCCATTGGTAATTTGTTTGATCGTCTCGTTCATGGATATGTTGTCGATTTTCTTGATTTCTATATCGGCAACAGCCATTGGCCAGCATTCAATCTTGCCGACGCAGCAATCTGTGTAGGTGCAGGGTTAATCGTGTTGGATAGCGTGAGAGCATCAAAAAAGCCGCACGCTGAGGCCGAATAAGCACCGTGCTTTTCGACTGTTAATACATTGATGGCGCTGCTCGCAATTGCGAGCGGCGCTTTCTTATAATGAGTGTTTTAAAACCCAATATATTTTGTGGTTTTGGGTGTTTCTACGTTTGTTTGGCGCACCTTCTAATTCAAGGATCTGAGTGAATGACGCAAATTATCGCAAACAGTGAAGTGATCATGCATTTCACTATTAAGATGGAAGATGGTTCTGTCGCAGACAGCACGAAAACCTCAGGTAAGCCCGCTAAGATGGTGATGGGCGATGGCAGCCTGACTGAAAATTTTGAGAAATGTTTGCTGGGTCTGAGCGAAGGCGAAGCGGGAAGTTTCACACTTGAACCTGCCGATGCGTTCGGCATGCCTAACCCAGATAACGTTCAGCATATGGATCGCACGCTATTTGTTGGTGACGCGTCTGCAGAAGAAGGCACCATTATTGCTTTTGCAGGTCCTGGCGGCCAAGAGATCCCCGGCGTGATCACCGAAGTGGCTGGCGAATCAGTTACCGTGGATTTCAACCATCCATTGGCAGGACACCGTGTTATCTTTGACGTTGAAATCATCAGCGTCAGTTAAAGTACAAGTTGGTCAAAAGGCAACCCAATGAAAATCATGCTTGCAAACCCAAGAGGGTTTTGTGCCGGTGTAGACCGTGCTATCAGCATTGTTGAACGTGCACTCGAACTTTATCAACCGCCAATTTATGTGCGTCATGAAGTGGTACACAACCGCTTTGTGGTGGAGGGCCTGAAATCTCGTGGCGCAGTGTTTGTTGAAGAACTGAGTGAAGTTCCCGATGACAGCATCGTGATTTTCTCTGCGCATGGTGTATCTCAAGCCGTTCGTCAGGAAGCGAAATCACGCAGCCTGACCGTGTTTGATGCTACCTGTCCGTTGGTGACCAAAGTCCATATGGAAGTCGCACGCGCAAGCCGCCGTGATATGGAGGTGGTTCTGATTGGTCACGCAGGTCATCCTGAAGTGGAAGGAACCATGGGTCAGTACGCAAGCGATACTGGCGGTATGTATTTGGTCGAGCGACCAGAAGACGTCTATAAGCTCGTCGTCAAAGACCCAACCAATCTTCATTATGTCAGCCAAACAACGTTGTCTGTGGATGAAACTGCGGATGTCATTGATACCCTGCGTCAAGTGTTCCCTGATATCCAAGGCCCGCGTAAAGATGACATTTGCTATGCAACCCAAAACAGACAAGATGCCGTGCGCGATCTCGCGACCCAGTGTGATGTATTGGTCGTTGTTGGCTCGAAAAACAGCTCGAACTCGAATCGTTTGCGCGAGCTGAGTGAAAAGCTGGGTACGCCGGGTTACTTGATTGATTGTGCTGAAGACGTGATACCGGAATGGTTTGATGGCAAAGCTAAAATTGGTGTGACCGCAGGGGCATCTGCGCCGGAAGAACTGGTTAATCTGATCATTGCGCGCATTGAAGCTTTGGGTGGAACGTCAGTTGAAGAGCTAAAAGGACGTGAAGAAAATATGTTCTTTGAAGTGCCTCGTGAACTGCAAGTCAAGCAGGTGCAATAAGCATCGCAACGCATTTTGAAGGGAGCTAATGGCTCCCTTTTTCTTGATTTCGTCACCAATATACATCGTGTGGCGAAAAGGGTAGAGTGAATAACAAATTATTATTTGGTGTCGGTGATCCGGCATGAACAGGACGTTAACAAGGGGAAAATGATGGTTCGCATAGCAATTGCGGGCGCTGCAGGTCGAATGGGCCGACAGCTAATTCAAGCCACGGACGCAATGGAAGGCGTTGTCTTTACTGCGGCCAGCGAGCGCTCTGAATCAAGCTTAATTGGTGCGGATGCAGGCGAACTTGCTGGTATAGGCAAACGCGATATAGCGATTGTCGATAATCTCGCGAAAGTTGCTGATGACTTTGATGTCATCATTGATTTTACTGCGCCAGTTGCAACACTCGCGAACTTAGCATTGTGCAGAGAGCATGGCAAAAAACTGGTGATCGGCACAACGGGCTTTTCTGAAGAGCAGCGAGCTGAAATAGATGCAGCAGCAAGTGATGTCGCGTTAGTGATGGCACCTAATTACAGTGTCGGTGTTAACTTGGTTTTTAAGCTGTTAGAAAAAGCCGCCAAAGTAATGGGTGACTACTGCGATATTGAAATCATTGAAGCCCACCACCGCCACAAAGTTGATGCGCCATCTGGTACTGCAATCGGCATGGGCGAGGCTATTGCCGGAGCAATGGGCAACAAACTGAGCGATGTTGCTGTTTATGCCCGTGAAGGGATAACGGGTGAACGTACTCGCGACGAAATTGGTTTTGCAACCATTCGCGCGGGAGACATCGTTGGTGAACACACTGCCATGTTTGCTGACATCGGCGAGCGTGTTGAAATTACCCATAAGGCCTCAAACCGCATGACGTTTGCCAATGGCGCTGTACGCGCTGGCAAGTGGGTTGCAGCTAAAGATACGGGCTTTTTTACCATGCAAGATGTATTGGAACTCGATCAGCTATAATGCCTACCTATGCAGTAAGTGAATACTTGCTGCATATTCCTGTCCCTAACGACTCTTCAAGTATGTGACTGCCGCTAGTCTGAATATCACTCTCATTGACCTGCTATTTATTGGGTTACGCTATAATACCTCGCTGTGATGGCTAAAAGTTTGGCTTTAGTGGTAACATGTAAACGGTTGCGGAGTGAGCTGGTTGTGTTTTTACCGCCGTGGTCGACAAAGAGGTAAAAGTGTTAGCTCCGTGGATGTAAAACCGCTGAGTTATAGAGGTTAAGCCTGTCTTTTGTCTGCTTGATGCGCTAATTGCCATCTATTGGCTATAAAGCATATTCTTTTTTCACTCCTTGTTGACACTTTCGACCGCAATATCTAAAATGCGCGCAATTTGTCTAAATTCCGCTTTTCGGAACTAGGCATTTCTATGGAATGACTTGATGCAAAACTATCTATTTTTTTTGCATTTTTATTGATTTGGAGGTTGTCTTGAGCAAGTTTGCGCTCTTAGTCCTGGAAGATGGGACTGTATTCCACGGTGAATCCATCGGTGCTGATGGAACTGCTGTTGGTGAAGTTGTTTTTAATACCTCGATGACGGGGTACCAAGAAATTCTCACTGACCCGTCCTATTCCCAGCAAATTGTTACTCTCACTTATCCCCACATTGGCAATACCGGTACGAATACCGAAGACGAAGAATCCTCCAAAATCCACGCTCAAGGCTTGGTAATCCGCGACCTCCCGCTTATGGCTTCAAACTTCCGCAGTCAGCAATCCCTTTCTGATTATCTCAAATCTCAAAACATCGTTGGCATCGCTGAAATCGACACGCGTAAGTTGACCCGTCTGCTGCGCGAAAAAGGGACACAGAATGGTTGTATCGTTGCCGCCGACAGTATTGATGAAGCGCTGGCGCTCGCCAAAGCAAAAGATTTCCCAGGTTTGAAAGGCATGGATCTGGCAAAAGAAGTGACGACTGCTGAAGCGTATGAGTGGAAGCAAGGCTCATGGACACTAGAAGGTGGCCTGCCAGAAGCGAAAGATGATAGCGAATTGCCATACCACGTAGTGGCATATGACTTTGGTGCGAAGCGCAACATCCTTCGTATGTTGGTTGACCGCGGTTGCCGCTTGACGGTTGTGCCAGCGCAGACGCCTGCAGAAGACGTACTGGCAATGAACCCAGATGGCGTGTTCTTGTCGAACGGTCCTGGTGACCCAGAGCCATGTACTTATGCTATTGAAGCAACAAAAGTATTCTTAGAAAAAGGCCTACCGATTTTTGGTATCTGTTTGGGGCACCAAATTCTGGCACTGGCAAGTGGCGCTAAAACCGTGAAGATGAAATTTGGTCACCACGGCGCCAACCACCCTGTGAAAGACTTGGATCGCGATGTGGTGATGATCACCAGCCAAAACCACGGTTTTGCAGCAGACGAAGACACTCTGCCAGAGAACTTGCGTGCTACTCACAAGTCTCTGTTTGATGGCTCACTGCAAGGTATTCATCGCACAGATAAACCAGCATTTAGCTTTCAGGGACACCCTGAAGCGAGCCCAGGCCCACACGATGCGGCCCCACTGTTCGACCATTTCATTGAACTTATCAAGCAACACAGCGCGTAATCCGGAGTAGCAGAGAATGCCAAAACGTACAGACATTAAAAGTATTCTTATTCTGGGTGCAGGCCCAATCGTTATCGGTCAAGCATGTGAGTTTGACTATTCAGGTGCGCAGGCGTGTAAAGCGCTGCGTGAAGAGGGTTACCGCGTTATTCTGGTTAACTCCAACCCTGCAACCATCATGACTGATCCTGAAATGGCTGATGCGACCTACATCGAGCCAATTCAATGGGAAGTAGTACGTAACATCATCGCCAAAGAGCGCCCAGATGCTGTACTGCCTACCATGGGTGGTCAAACGGCACTGAACTGTGCACTAGATTTGGAAAAACACGGCGTACTGGCTGAGTTCGGCGTGGAAATGATTGGTGCAACGGCTGATGCGATTGATAAAGCAGAAGACCGTTCACGTTTCGACAAAGCGATGAAGTCTATCGGTTTGGAATGCCCAACGGCAGATACAGCGAAAACGATGGAAGAAGCTTATAAAGTTTTGGATATGGTTGGTTTTCCTTGCATCATCCGTCCTTCTTTCACCATGGGCGGCACCGGTGGTGGTATTGCTTACAACAAAGAAGAGTTCGATGAAATCTGTCGTCGCGGTTTGGATCTTTCTCCTACCAACGAGCTTCTCATTGATGAATCTCTGATTGGTTGGAAAGAATACGAGATGGAAGTTGTTCGTGACAAAAACGACAACTGCATCATCGTATGTGCGATTGAAAACTTCGATGCGATGGGCATCCACACGGGTGACTCCATCACCGTTGCCCCAGCACAAACACTGACGGACAAAGAATACCAATTGATGCGTAATGCATCCTTGGCTGTTCTGCGCGAAATTGGCGTAGAAACAGGCGGTTCGAATGTTCAGTTTGGTATCAACCCGAAAGATGGCCGTATGGTTATCATCGAGATGAACCCACGTGTTTCTCGCTCTTCTGCGTTGGCGTCAAAAGCGACGGGTTTCCCGATTGCAAAAATCGCGGCAAAACTGGCGGTTGGTTTCACGCTTGATGAGCTGATGAATGACATCACTGGCGGTGCAACTCCAGCATCATTTGAACCAACAATTGACTATGTTGTGACCAAAATTCCTCGTTTTAACTTCGAGAAATTTGTGGGCGCAAATGACCGTCTGACCACACAGATGAAATCTGTGGGTGAAGTCATGGCTATTGGTCGTAATCAACAAGAATCACTGCATAAAGCATTGCGCGGCCTAGAAGTTGGCGCGACAGGCTTTGATGAAATGGTTGATCTGGACGAACCCGATGCCATGACCAAAATTCGTCATGAGCTAAAAGATGCGGGCGCTGAGCGCATCTGGTACATCGCAGATGCATTCCGTGCAGGCATGTCGGTAGACGGCGTGTTTAAGCTGACAAACGTTGACCGCTGGTTCTTGGTTCAGATCGAAGACATCGTCAAAATCGAAGCTGAAGTGAAAGAGAATGGCTTCGCGGGTCTGAACAAAGAAGTGCTTCGTAAACTGAAGCGCAAAGGTTTTGCTGATGCTCGCCTGAGCAAGCTGTTGGGTGTTAGCGAGAGCGAAATCCGCAAGCTGCGCGACCAATTCGACATTCACCCTGTCTACAAGCGTGTTGATACTTGTGCGGCAGAGTTCTCGTCTGATACCGCGTACATGTACAGCACTTATGACGAAGAATGCGAAGCGAACCCTACTGACAAAGACAAAATCATGGTTCTTGGCGGCGGTCCAAACCGTATCGGCCAAGGCATTGAATTCGATTATTGTTGTGTTCATGCGTCGCTCGCGCTGCGTGAAGATGGCTACGAAACCATCATGGTTAACTGTAACCCTGAAACGGTTTCAACCGATTATGACACGTCTGATCGCTTGTACTTCGAACCTGTAACCTTGGAAGACGTACTGGCCATCGCGCGTGTTGAAAAACCAAAAGGCGTGATTGTTCAGTACGGTGGTCAAACACCTCTGAAACTGGCGCGTGCACTAGAAGCGGCAGGCGTACCAATCATTGGTACAAGTCCTGATGCCATTGACCGTGCAGAAGACCGTGAGCGCTTCCAAGCAGCGGTTGACCGTCTTGGTTTGAAAACCCCACAAAATGCCACTGTAACTACGATGGAACTGGCGATTGAGAAGTCAAAAGAGATTGGCTTCCCATTGGTTGTTCGTCCTTCTTACGTGCTGGGTGGCCGTGCGATGGAAATCGTTTATGACGAGAGCGATCTGCGCCGATACTTTGCTGAGGCAGTGAGTGTTTCTAACGAATCCCCTGTATTGCTGGACCGTTTCTTGGATGACGCGACCGAAGTCGATGTAGATGCAATTTGCGACGGTGAGCGTGTGGTTATCGGCGGTATCATGGAGCACATTGAGCAAGCGGGCGTTCACTCCGGTGACTCTGCATGTTCATTACCTGCATATACTCTGAGCCAAGAGATTCAGGACGAAATGCGTCGCCAAGTTGAGAAGCTAGCACTTGAGCTGGGCGTTCGTGGCTTGATGAACACACAGTTTGCGGTGAAAGACGGTGAAGTCTACCTGATTGAAGTGAACCCACGTGCTGCACGTACTGTCCCGTTTGTGTCTAAAGCCACTGGCGCACCACTGGCGAAAATTGCCGCACGTGTAATGGCTGGTCAATCACTTGAATCACAAGGTTTCACGCAGGAAATCATTCCACCGTATTACTCAGTGAAAGAAGTGGTGTTGCCATTTAACAAGTTCCCTGGCGTTGACCCACTGTTAGGCCCAGAAATGCGCTCAACAGGTGAAGTGATGGGTGTGGGTGATACCTTCGCAGAAGCGTTTGCGAAAGCGGATCTCGGTTGTGGTAAATCCTATTCCGACCAAGGTCGCGCGCTGCTGTCTGTTCGTAATAACGACAAGCAACGTGTTGTTGACCTGGCAGCCAAGCTTATCAAGCTAGGTTTTGAGTTAGATGCAACACACGGTACAGCAGTTGTGCTTGGTGAAGCGGGTATTAACCCTCGCTTGGTGAACAAGGTGCATGAAGGTCGTCCTCATATTCTTGACCGTATCAAGAATGGTGAATACAGCTACATCATCAACACCACGGAAGGTCGTCAGGCGATTGAAGATTCAAAAGTACTTCGTCGTGGCGCACTGGCTGAGAAAGTGAACTATACCACCACACTAAACGCAGCATTCGCAACTTGTATGGCTCACACGGCAGCTGATCTGTCTAAAGTGAACTCAGTGCAAGAGTTGCACGCTCGCGTGGCAGAGAAATACGGTAAAGCGTAATCCTTATACACGATATAAAGTTATAACCAATGAGCCGGCATCAAGCCGGCCTAGATAACCTCCTTGCCCGCCTTACTTAGGCGGGCTTTTTTGTCTCTGGCATTTCTTATTCGTTTCAGATAGTGCGAAACATCACCGAATTTCATTGTTTATTTTGGCGTGATTTAGCCCATCAATAAGCTAGGCATTGATTGTTGATTGATGACATTTTTTGCTTGAGATGAGGTAGGGGATGCGTAAAATGCTCGTGTCGCAATACTGCGGCAATGATGGAGAACACCATGAACGTTATCGACCATCCTCCGAGTTGTCAGGGAGGCCAGTAAACCCAGCGGTTAAGTTCATGTGTATCCACATTTCGACCGCCCGGTCGGAATGATTGCTATTTCCTGCATCAATCCCAGCGCTTCCCCGATATTCAGAGTGAAAATACGACCAAGGACGTTGAGTCTTTAGTGACGAGTTTCATGATAAGCATGCGCGTTAGCTGTTTATTGTTGAGCATCAAATTCGTATTTTTTGGTCGTTACCCTCAACCAGGCGTTTACGTCAGGAACTTGCCAATCGGGAGATTCGCTATGTCGGTAATGTACACAACACTGTTGGATTGCCAACACACACACCTTGCTGCTCATGAAATTGATGCCGCAAAAAATGCATTTCTCATTCACACCATGGAAGAGAGAGTTCGTCTGCTCTTGGTCATGCCCGTATCTGAAGCTGTTGGTGTGCTGAATTACTGCCCACTGGCTTTGGTCAGACAATTATTGGATGCATTAACGGAAACGGGGGATACCGTCAGGAGCAGACAAATCGCGATAGATTTGGGATTGATTAGTTCTGAAATTGAACCCGACGGAGATTATCTCACTAATTCTGTGATGAACCATGTCAGGCAGCGTATTGGCTGGATTGTTGGTTTGGCGTTACTTGGGATCTTATCTGGTCTTATCATTTCACATTATGAAGACACGATCACTCAGTTGGTTCTGCTCGCTATTTATATGCCAGTGGTCGCTGCAGCGGGAGGAAATGCGGGCTCTCAAGCGGCGACATTAGTGGTGAGGGCAATGGCCATGAATGAAGTTCGCCCTTCTCAATGGCTAGCTGTGATGTGGAAGGAAGTACGAGTGGCGATTATTATCGCGTTTGCGCTAGCGGCCGTGATTATGACGAGAGTGCTGGTTTTTAGTGATGCCACATCGTTACCTGCAGGCTTTCACCTTAATGACATTGCGATGGCCATTGGTACCGCATTGGTGATCCAAGTGACACTATCCACCACGTTAGGTGGTGTGCTGCCATTGGTGGCTCGCAAACTCAAGCTAGATCCCGCCGTTCTTGTGAGCCCAGTGCTGGCCTCTGTCGTCGATATCAGCGGGATGGCGATTTACTTTATGACCATTAACGCGTGGTTAGGCTTGACGTAAGCAGCGCTTGATAAAGCTCTCGTTCAAATTGGGTGATCGGGCTGGCAACATTGCTGGGGCGATCATCCGATGCGGGAATGTGGTAGTTAGTCACAAGCTGAACCACCAGGATATCTTGGCCTTTGTCATTTCTCAGTATGCCCGCAAGGTTATAGCTACCGTACAAAGAGCCTGTTTTCGCTGTCAGCTTATTTTTGAGCGGTGCATGACGAACACTGCTGCGATACTTCAATGTGCCATCCACCCCTGACACGGGCAACATGGCCAGCAGGCCAATTTGAGGGTGTGTATAGACGTATTGCACCACATCCATCAATTGCGCGGCTGTCATGCGATTGTTACGAGACAATCCCGACCCATCAACCATCACCGCAGTATCAAGATCAATGTTTGCTTGTTGCTTCAATATGGCTTTGATCGCCGCCGCCCCATTGCTGAATGAGCCGGCTTGATCGAAGTAACGATGACCCAATGTTTTGAGTATATTGTCGGCAATTAGATTGTCAGAGCGCTTGAGCATGGTATTAAGCAGTGCATCGCGTGGCGCTGATTTATGCATGGCAATAAAACTGCGTTGGCCGCTTGGCGCGCCGATTCGAATTTTACCTTTCACGGAAATAGCGGCTTTCTTTAGCTCACTGGCGAGTACATCACTCATGTATTTTTGTGGATTTTGCACGGCAAATTTTAGAGGAAGCGGGCTAGTGCGGTGAGCCAAGCAACCACTCAATTGATAGTGGTTGTTGTTGTCATAGTGAAGTTCTAAATCGCAATGTTGGTCTTTTTGCTGATCGGTGGTCAGCGCCAATGCATTGGTACTTATCTCTATCGGTTGGTGCTCGGGCACAAAGACGCGAGTTTGGCGCTTACTTTTTTCGCTATAGATCGAGCCTTGAACACAGTTTCGTTCTAGCGTTATTGCTGAAGACGGCGCGCTGTAGCAAACGCCCAAAATGTCCCATGGCCAACCAACGGCGCGTTCATATCCCGTAAATATTTCACCATCCAGCCAAACATCACCGCGAATTTGACGAATGCCTTTGGCTTTTAGGGCACTAACGAGCAATTGAAGATCTTTGCGCTTCAGCGTTGGGTCGCCATCAAACTTAAAAACAATGTCTTTGCCTGATTGAAGCACTTTGGTTTCAAAGGCGAAATCTTGGGGGAGGTAAAGTGATGCGGCCAGTGCGGTCACGACTTTTTGTGTGCTGGCGGGTGGCAGCAAGATGTCATCATCACGCCCAATGATTTGCTCGCCGCTGTTGGTGTTAAACACCGAAAGTGCAAGCTGGCTACCAGCGGGAAGCATAGCCTCAATGTTATTGAGGGGAATGGAAAAGGCGGTGACAGAGAAAAGAGAACAAACGATTAGAGATAAAAGGCGCGCCATAAGAAGTTCCCGCAATGAAGGAAGATTCAGTATGGTACAAAAAACGCCTACTCGGAGGTAGGCGTTTTTGATACTGATTTAAGTAAAGAACTTAAGTCAGATTAGAAATCGTAACGTAGGCCGAATACCAATTGGTCTTCTGCATCTTTCTTAGTTTCAACTTCGTTTGCATCAAGCAGGTTGAAGTTGTAAGAAGTGTAAGCACGGAAGTTGTCGTTGAAGTAATGCGTCGCGTCGATTGCGATTGCATCGTAGGTATTTGACTTGTCAGAACCTGTTTTTGATTCCGCGTTGTTGTAAGTGGTTGTGAACTTAGTTTTGCCCATGGTGTAAGCAGCAGCCAATTCGTAACCAGTCAGGTCAGTGCTAACGCCTGATTGTTTGTTTTCGCCATCTTTGTAAAGCGCAGCAACGTAGATGTCACCGATGGTGTAAGAAAGTGCTGCTTCAGTTTGGCTTTCAGCTGCGTAAGACTTGCCTGCGACAACAGCATCTTTACCTTGGTCAGCATAACCCAGACCCATTGCTAGGCCGTTCTCTAGTGCGTATATCGCACCCATAGAGTAACCACCGTCAACAACCAGTCCACCGTTAAGATCGGTGGTTTCGCCTACGTAGTTTGCTTTAACCGTCAGGCCACCGAACTCACCCATGTACGCTAGGTTGTTTTGGATACGGTCAGCAACGGCGATTTTAGCGCTCGCGCCAGCACCGTGGTAAGACATGATATCGGTGAAATCGGTGATCATGCCCAAAGAGCCGTCAGTTTTACCGTAAGCCACTTTACCAAACTCAGTGCTGATACCTGCGAAGCCGTAACGAACTTCATCTTCAGTTGTGGTGTATTCGTGCTCGAAGAAGCCAAAACCGTAAACATTTTCTGCAATCTCGGTTTGACCAAGGATGTTCATACGTGCGCGACTTTTGTCATCCATGTCACCATCAACAAGCAATGCACGTGCTTCGATACGGCCACCGATTGAAAGGCTAGAGGTGCCGTCGTTAAAAACTTCAGCAGCAGAAACAGAGGTAGAAGCTACAGCAGCAACAGCAAGTGCGATCAACTTTTTGTTCATTATGTTGTCCTTTATAAGATTATGATTTTCGAGACGTAATCTCCAAACATCTCGATGTCTTGTTTGTAACCGCTCCCGAATTGCAACCGTTAGTAAAACGATCAAAAAACAAATAGAAAACATTGTTTTTTATGTGGGTTTTTTGTTGTAATTTCCTATTTTTCAACGTGTTGCCACTTTATTGATAAGTTCCATTTTAGGCGGTGTTTTTAGATATTTTTTGTTTTTTATTTTTCCTAAACATTTGTTTTTGTTCTTGTTTGTGTGATGTGCATCGAGGAAATATCGTGAGGGATATGTAGAGGGGCTTTTAGGTGGCAAGTGTTTGTTTATATCTATGCCATTCAGGAGCGCTCAAGCACCTGCGCGACCAAAATCGTAGGTGACCAGAGCAACTAACTTGTTTACACTGAGGGTATAAATATTCGTTTTCCGCGCTCATACCTTTGCTTGGGCGGGGTTTTGTTATTCCAAAACACAAGGTTTTGGACACAGAGGTAATGTCATTTATGGATAAGGTACCCATGACTGTTCTTGGCGAGCAGCAGCTTCGTATAGAGCTAGCTCGCTTACTGAAACGTCGTCCAATTATTACTCAGGCGATTGGTGAAGCGAGAGAACTTGGCGATCTTAAAGAGAATGCTGAGTATCACGCCGCACGTGAAGAGCAGGGCATCTGCGAAGCACAAATTCGCGACATTGAATACAAGCTGTCAGTCGCTCAAGTTATCGATATTTCAAAAATCCCTAACAACGGGAAGGTTATTTTCGGTTCAACAGTATCGCTGATAGACATCAATACTGACAATGAACTGACTTATCAGATTGTTGGTGATGACGAAGCTAATATTAAGAAAAATCTGATTTCTGTAAATTCCCCGATCGCGCGTGGGCTGATTGGTAAAGAAGAAGGTGATGAAGTGTCTATCACCACGCCTGGTGGCGTAAAAGAATTTGAAATTGGTGGTGTTAAGTACGTGTAGTGCGGAATGTCTAACAGTGAAAACTGTTAGCGAGTATTACAGGCGTGAAAACACAGAAGGCCGCTAAGCGGCCTTCTTTTATTTGCGTGGTAGTTCGATTTTACGCTCTTGGCTTTGACGATATAGAACAAGTACCTTACCGATGACTTGGACTTTCTCTGCCTTAGTTTCACGAACAATTGCTTCTACAATCAGGTTCTTAGTGTCGCGGTCTTCAGACGCAACTTTAACCTTGATCAGTTCGTGGTGATCGAGAGCGATTTCAATCTCAGCAAGCACGGCTTCTGTTAGGCCATTGGCACCCATCAGAACGACAGGTTTAAGATTATGTGCCAGACCTTTTAGATACTGCTTTTGTTTTGTGCTTAGATTCATGTTGACTCGATTTGTTGTTTTATCGGGGTTGAAAACGTGACATTCTACCGCCATCTCTAATCAAACTGAACAAATATCCCTCTAAACCGTCTGTTTGAAGTTAACGACTGAATTAAGGGCTAGGTAAAACATGAGCAAAAAGAAACACTCAGCGAGTTCTGGTCGTTGGTTGAAAGAACATTTTGATGATAAATATGTTCAAGAAGCCCAGAAAAAAGGCTTTCGTTCCCGAGCAATTTTTAAACTTGATGAAATCCAAGGTAAAGATAAGTTATTGAAACCCGGTATGACAGTGGTCGATTTGGGGGCAGCCCCTGGGGGGTGGTCTCAATATGCTGTTGAACAGGTCGGAGATAATGGACAGGTCATTGCTTGTGACATTCTTCCTATGGACTCCTTGCCAGGTGTCAGTTTCCTGCAAGGAGATTTCCGTGAAGAGGCGGTGCTAAACGCGTTGCTAGATCGTATCCAGCCAGATATGGTGGATGTGGTGATGTCAGATATGGCACCAAACATGAGTGGTAACCAAGCGTCAGATCAACCTCGTGCTATGTATCTGGTTGAGTTGGCGCTGAGTATGTGCCAAGAAGTTTTGGCTCGTGATGGCGCATTTATTGTTAAGGTATTCCAAGGGGAAGGCTTTGATCAATATTTGGCTGAAGTACGTAAAATGTTTAAAGCGGTGAAAATCCGCAAACCAGATTCCTCCCGCGCGCGCTCGCGTGAGGTCTACATTGTGGCTACAGGTTATAAACTGTAGTACTCTACTATTATTACTAAAGTTTCCGCGGGGCTAACACCTTGAGTGACATGGCAAAAAACTTGATTTTATGGCTGGTTATCGCTGTTGTTCTAATGTCTGTGTTCCAGAGTTTTGGACCAGGCGACAGCGCGGGCCGTCAAGTCGACTACACAACGTTCGTCCAAGAAATAGGACAGGATAAACTACAGGATGTACAGTTCGATAATCGCGAACTGAAAGTGACACGTCGTGATGGCACGAGCTATGTCACTTACATGCCTGTTCTCCAAGATCCAAAATTGCTGGACGACTTGATTAACTCTAAAGTTCAGGTTCGCGGTACGCCACCTGAAGAACCAAGCATTCTTGCATCTATTTTCATCTCTTGGTTCCCAATGCTTCTGCTTATTGGTGTGTGGATTTTCTTCATGCGTCAGATGCAAGGCGGCGGCGGCAAAGGTGCAATGTCTTTTGGTAAGTCTAAAGCTCGTATGATGAGTGAAGATCAAATCAAAACGACGTTTGCAGATGTTGCTGGCTGTGATGAAGCAAAAGAAGACGTTAAAGAGTTGGTGGATTACCTGCGTGATCCAAGCCGTTTCCAGAAACTCGGCGGTAAAATTCCGACGGGTGTTCTAATGGTGGGTCCTCCAGGTACAGGTAAAACGCTACTGGCAAAAGCCATTGCGGGTGAAGCCAAAGTCCCATTCTTTACTATTTCAGGTTCTGATTTCGTTGAAATGTTCGTGGGTGTGGGTGCATCTCGTGTGCGTGACATGTTCGAGCAAGCGAAGAAATCATCACCATGTATCATCTTTATCGATGAAATTGATGCCGTTGGCCGTCAACGTGGTGCGGGTTTAGGTGGTGGTCACGACGAGCGTGAGCAAACCCTTAACCAGATGCTGGTTGAAATGGATGGCTTTGAAGGTAACGAAGGTATCATCGTTATCGCAGCGACTAACCGTCCAGACGTTCTTGACCCAGCGCTTCTGCGTCCAGGTCGTTTTGACCGTCAGGTTGTTGTTGGTCTACCGGATGTTCGCGGTCGTGAGCAGATTCTTAAAGTTCACATGCGTAAGGTGCCATTGGGTAGCGACGTGGAAGCATCGCTGATTGCACGTGGCACACCTGGTTTCTCTGGTGCAGATTTGGCAAACCTGGTTAACGAAGCAGCATTGTTTGCAGCCCGTGGTAATAAGCGTGTTGTGTCGATGACTGAATTCGAACTGGCCAAAGACAAAATCATGATGGGCGCTGAGCGTAAGTCCATGGTACTGACCGAAGAGACGAAAGAATCAACGGCTTACCATGAAGCAGGCCACGCCGTTGTGGGTCGCCTCGTGCCAGAGCACGATCCTGTTTACAAAGTCTCAATCATTCCGCGCGGTCGTGCGTTGGGTGTGACCATGTATCTGCCTGAGACTGACCGTGTGAGCATGTCTCGTTTACACCTTGAATCAATGATTTCAAGTTTGTATGGCGGTCGTTTGGCTGAAGAGATTGTTTACGGTTTCGACAACGTTTCAACCGGTGCATCGAACGACATTGAACGCGCTACGGATATTGCCCGTAAGATGGTGACGCAATGGGGCTTCTCAGAGAAGTTAGGTCCATTGCTATACGCTGATGATGAAGGCGAAGTTTTCCTTGGTCGTTCTGTGGCTAAATCCAAGCACGTCTCAGATGAAACAGCGCGTCTTATTGACAGTGAAATTCGCGAATTGATTGACCGTAACTATCTGCGTGCGCGCAAACTCATCGAAGATAACATGGACATCATGCATGCAATGAAAGATGCATTGATGAAATATGAAACGATCGATGCGGGTCAAATCGATGATTTGATGGAACGACGTCCTGTTCGTGAACCTGCTGGCTGGACTGCTTCGGATTCTGATAATTCAGATAACACACCGAAGACGCCAGACGCAGAAGTGGCCTCAGATGTTCCGCCATCCTCTGACAATTTGGATGCAGGCAATAAGCCCGTAGACCCAGATAACAAGTCGGAAGCGTAATTGAATCGAAATATCGCAAAACCCCGAATTAATTCGGGGTTTTTCTTTTATCTGCTATAAATTCTCGAACCGAACAAAGTCCATTCATGAAACTCATCTGCAAATCCAAAGTGATAGATCTTTCTACCCCTCAAGTGATGGGGATCCTCAACGTAACACCTGACTCTTTCTCTGATGGAGGGAGATTCAACCAGTTAGATGCTGCATTGTTTCATGCAGAAGCCATGTTAACGGCTGGAGCGTCTATTCTGGATATTGGTGGGGAATCAACGCGACCTGGCGCAGCAGACGTGTCAGAAGATGAAGAATTATCTCGGGTTGTACCTGCTATTGAAGCGATCCGCACACGTTTTAATTGTTGGATTTCTATTGATACCAGCAAAGCCAATGTGATGCGTGAGGCGACGGCTGTCGGGGCTGATCTGATTAACGATGTAAGAGCGCTGCAAGAAGAGGGAGCCCTTCAAGCAGCTGCAAATGCTGGCGTGCCTGTGTGTTTAATGCATATGCAAGGTCAGCCACGTTCCATGCAATCTAACCCAATCTATACGAATTTACTGGATGATATTCATCAGTTTTTCGAACAACGTATTGAGGCTTGTGAAATCGCAGGTATAGCGAAAGACAAGCTGATACTAGACCCTGGTTTTGGGTTTGGTAAGACCTTGACACATAACTACCAACTGCTTTCACAGCTGGAGGTTTTTCATCGTTATGGGCTGCCAATACTGGCGGGTATGTCGAGAAAGTCCATGATTTTTAAACTTTTGGATAAAGCGCCTACCGATGTTCTCGGGGGCAGTTTAGCTTGCGCCACCATCGCTGCAATGAAAGGGGCTCAGATCATTCGCGTACATGACGTGAAAGAGACCTCTGACGTTGTTCATGTCGTCAAAATGATGAACGAAGCAGCGGCTTTATTTGGAGAAACACAATGACAGAACGTAAATATTTCGGCACCGACGGTGTGCGCGGCAAAGTGGGTGAATTCCCGATCACGCCAGATTTCATTATGAAGCTTGGCTGGGCAGCAGGGCGTGTATTGAGCCAGCAGGGCACGAAAAAGGTCTTGATTGGTAAAGACACGCGCATCTCTGGTTACATGCTGGAGTCCGCACTTGAAGCTGGCCTATCTGCTGCGGGTCTTCAAGCTGCGTTTACAGGGCCAATGCCAACGCCAGCGATTGCCTACCTCACTCAAACCTTCCGCGCCGAAGCGGGGATCGTGATTTCTGCGTCTCACAATCCTTATTACGATAACGGCATCAAATTCTTCTCATCAGAAGGTACCAAGCTACCTGATGCGATTGAGCTGGCTATTGAAGCTGAATTGGAAAAGCCGCTGACCTGTGTAGAGTCAGCCTTGTTGGGTAAAGCTAAGCGAATTGTCGATGCAGCGGGCCGTTATATTGAGTTTTGTAAAGGGACTTTTCCTTCAGAAATGAGCCTTAAGGGAATGAAAATTGTGATTGACTGCGCCCATGGCGCAACCTATCACATTGCCCCTTCCGTATTTTCTGAACTGGGTGCCGATGTCATCGCTATGGGTGTTGAACCTAACGGCATTAACATTAACGCCGAAGTCGGTGCAACTGACGTACGCGCCCTTCAAAAACGCGTAGTTGAAGAAGAAGCCCTTCTTGGCATTGCCTTTGATGGTGATGGCGATCGCGTGATCATGGTTGACCACGAAGGCAACAAAGTGGATGGCGACCAGATTGCGTATATTATTGCTCGTGAATCTCTGCGTCGTGGCGAATTGAAGGGCGGTGTTGTCGGTACACTCATGACCAATATGGGCATGGAAGTGGCGTTAAAAAACCTTGGTATTCCGTTTACCCGTGCCAAAGTAGGCGACCGCTATGTCATGGAACAGCTACTTGAAAAAGGCTGGAAAATTGGCGCTGAAAATTCAGGTCACGTTATTCTTTTGGATAAGGTCACCACTGGCGACGCCATTGTGGCAGCATTGCAAGTGCTGGCGAGCGTCGTTGGCACTGGAATGAGTTTGAAAACACTGTGTGAAGGCATGAGTATGTTCCCACAAGTGTTAGAGAACGTTCGTTTCAAAGGCACTAGCGACCCGCTTGAATCCGAAGCCGTGTTAGCGGCAAAAGCATCTGTCGAGTCGAAACTGGGTGATACAGGCCGCGTATTGCTTCGTAAGTCGGGTACTGAGCCCCTCATACGCGTTATGGTGGAAGGCGAAAATGCGGAAGATGTCCAAGCCTATGCGTTTGAGATTGCAGACGCTGTGAAAGCGAACTGCTAATCGCACATACCGCTGATACATAAAACGACATTGGGCGAGAGAGACAGTTTGGTTAGAAGATGTGCAAACGCGAGGAAAAGTGCTGTTTTTTTGCATTTTTCTCTTGTTTCACCTGCTGGCATTCGTTAGTATTCTCTCGCTCCCAATGATGGGAGTTGCGCTAGTGAACTTAAATGTCAGCTGGCTCAACAATTTGGAACATAGGTGGAACCCATGTACGAAATTCTACTTGTGATTTATCTGTTGGCCGCGCTCGGTGTTATTGGCCTGGTTTTGGTTCAACAAGGTAAAGGCGCAGATATGGGAGCCTCTTTCGGGGCTGGGGCATCAAGTACTGTATTTGGCTCTGGCGGCTCTGGAAACTTTCTGACCCGAATGACTGCGATATTCGCAACTGTATTTTTTATACTTAGCCTTGTGCTGGGTAACTTAACATCTCACCAGATCCAAACGGGTAGTGAGTATGAAGACCTGAGTGTGCCGCTAACTGAGCAGACGCAGGCAGGTGATGTTCCCGCTACGACAAGTGGCAACAGCGACATCCCTAACTAAGAAAAGATTTGCCGAGGTGGTGAAATTGGTAGACACGCTATCTTGAGGGGGTAGTGCCTGTATAGGCATGCGGGTTCAAGTCCCGCTCTCGGCACCAATTTAAAATCCCTATTAGGGTTCACAGTGCTTGTATTAGTGTGTGAGGCGACGATATAATGTCGCCATCGGACGCGGGGTGGAGCAGTTTGGTAGCTCGTCGGGCTCATAACCCGAAGGTCGTCGGTTCAAATCCGGCCCCCGCAACCACTTTACGGCGATTGTTTAGTGAGACCAAAACAGTCGCTGGTTATGGGAAACCATGGCACAGGGTCCAGTTGCATTAAACCCCGAGATTCGGGGTTTTTTATTATCTGAAGATGACCATTCGAACAAATAACTGGGCTTTTTAGCCCTTTTTTTATTTCTGGGGTTTGTATGACAGGACTAGAAAAACAGCTTTTCGCTATGCTTGAAGCGCCTGTAGCGGCGTTGGACTATGAGCTTGTAGGGCTTGAATTTGTTCGCGCTGGGCAGCACTCAACCCTTCGGGTCTTTATTGATCATGAAAATGGTATTACGGTTGAAAGCTGTGCAGAAGTGAGCCGTCAGGTTAGTGCGGTCATGGACGTCGAAGATCCAATTACAGTAGCTTACAATCTCGAAGTTTCATCTCCGGGTTTGGAGCGACCACTTTTTAACGCTGCACATTATCAGCGTTTTATCGGCCATGAAGTCAACGTAGTGCTTAAAATGGCTATGCAAAACCGCCGCAAGTGGAAAGGTAATATTCTTTCCGTGGATGGTGAGACTGTGACCATCAGCGTCGATGGCAACGAAGAAGCGTTCGCCCTGAGCAATATCGCCAAGGCAAACCTGGTTCCTTCATTTTAAGCTTAAATGAGGCATTAGTTCATGAACAAAGAAATCTTGGCTGTCGTAGAAGCGGTATCCAATGAAAAAGCAGTTCCCCGCGAGCGCATTTTTGAAGCGTTGGAAACAGCTTTGGCAACGGCCACGAAAAAGAAATACGAAGCAGAAATTGAAGTCCGCGTTGTTATCGACCGCAAAACTGGCGAGGTCGAAACTTTCCGTCGTTGGTTAGTGGTTGACGAAGTTACCATGCCAACACGTGAAATCACCTTGGAAGCAGCGCAATTCGATGACGAAACGCTTGAGCTTGGTGGTTATGTTGAAGACGACATCGAATCTGTTACGTTTGACCGAATCACGACGCAAACAGCGAAGCAAGTTATCGTACAAAAGGTACGAGAAGCTGAGCGCGAACAAGTCGTTGAGCAGTTCATGGACAATGAAGGTGAGCTAATCACTGGTATTGTCAAGAAGGTCAACCGTGATTTGATCATCGTTGATTTGGGCAACAACGCAGAAGCGGCAATCCAACGTGACGATCAATTACCACGTGAAAATTTCCGTCCAGGCGACCGCGTGCGCGGTTTGCTGTATGCTGTGCGTCCTGAAGCCCGTGGCTTCCAATTGTTCATGACTCGCTCTAAGTCTGAAATGCTGATCGAACTGTTCCGCATTGAAGTGCCAGAAGTTGGCGAAGAAATGATTGAGATCATGGGCGCAGCCCGTGATCCTGGCTCACGTGCAAAAATTGCCGTGAAGACGAATGACAAGCGTATTGACCCTGTTGGTGCGTGTGTTGGTATGCGTGGCGCGCGTGTTCAAGCTGTTTCAGGTGAACTTGGTGGTGAGCGTATCGATATCGTTTTGTGGGATGATAACCCTGCACAACTTGTTATCAACGCGATGGCACCAGCGGAAGTTGCGTCTATTATCGTAGACGAAGATACCCATACTATGGATATCGCTGTCGAAGCGGACAACTTAGCGCAAGCTATCGGTCGTAACGGTCAAAACGTACGTCTAGCATCTCAACTTACGGGTTGGGTGTTGAACGTCATGACTGTTGATGATCTGAAGAAGAAACACCAGGAAGAAGCTGGCCAGTCTATTGAACTGTTCAGTAAGCACCTGGATATCGACGAAGATTTCGCAGCAATGTTGGTTGAAGAAGGTTTCACCACATTGGAAGAAGTTGCTTACGTACCAGCTGCAGAGCTGATGGAAGTCAACGGTCTTGATGAAGATACCGTTGAAGAACTACGTAGCCGTGCAAAAGAAGCACTGACCACTATCGCACTGGCGAAAGAAGAAATCCTTGACGGTGCAGAGCCCGCTGAAGACCTATTGGGTCTGGAAGGTTTGGAGCGTGATATGGCGTTCCGCCTAGCAGCAAAAGGCATCTGTACATTGGAAGATCTGGCTGACCAAGGCACTGATGATCTTCTTGATATCGAGGAAATGGATGAAGTTAAAGCGGGCGAGCTTATTATGGCTGCGCGCAATATTTGCTGGTTCAGCGACGAAGCTTAAGCGCAGCAAAGGAGGAGCAGAATGTCAGAGGTTACAGTTAAAGCACTGGCGAGCGAGATCGATACGCCGGTAGATCGTTTGCTTAAGCAATTTCAAGATGCCGGTATTCAAAAGTCGGCAGAAGACAGCGTAAGCCAAGATGAGAAGCAAACTTTGCTTTCTCACCTGAAACGTGAGCACGGCGACGATGGTAGCGCTCCAACTCGACTGACGTTACAGCGCAAAAAACGCAGCACATTGAGTGTTTCAGGTGCTGGCGGAAAGAGTAAGGATGTTCAGGTAGAAGTGCGTAAGAAACGTACCTACGTGAAGCGCAGCGACCTCGAAGAACAACGTGTAGTGCAGGAAGCAGCACAACGTGAAGCTGAAGAAGCAGCACAGCGAGAGGCTGAGGAAAAAGCCCGTCGCGCCGCTGAAGAAACAGCGAAGCGAGAAGCCGAAGAAAAAGCAAAACGCGAAGCTGAAGAGAAAGCTAAGCGCGACGCTGAAGAAAAAGCACGCGTTGCGACTGAAAAATCTAAAGCGTTGAATGAGAACTCTGAACAAAGAGCATCTCGTGAAGCGGCAGAGTCGCAAGCAAAAAATGAAGCTGATGAACTCAAGCGTCGCCAGGAAGAGGAAGCCAAGCGTAGAGCTGAAGAAGAAAGTCAGCGCCAGCTAGAAGAGGCACGCAAAATGGCAGAATTGAATGAAGAGCGTTGGAGTAAGCAAGAAGTGGTAGCAGATGTAATGGAAGCAACCGATCATCACGTTACAACTTTCCAACATGCACGTGAAGCAGAAGACGAAGCGGATCGCCGCCAAGAAGCCGCTCCACGTCGCCGTAAGAAGAAAAAGTCAGCACAAGACAAAGACGATTCATCTGCGAATCGCGGTCGTGGCGGTAGAGGCGGTAAGCTAAAAGGACGCATGTCCAAGCCGACGTCTATGCAGCATGGTTTCCAGAAACCAGTACAGAAAGTTAACCGTGATGTAGAGATCGGTGAAACGGTCACTGTTGCTGAACTGGCTAACAAGATGGCTATTAAAGCTACCGAAGTTATCAAGACCATGATGAAGATGGGTGCTATGGCAACCATCAACCAAGTTATCGACCAAGAAACTGCAGCACTTGTTGCAGAAGAAATGGGTCACAAAGTTGTTCTTCGTAAAGAGAACGAACTTGAAGAAGCGGTCATGCTGGATCGTGATGACAGTGCAAAACGTGAACCACGTGCACCAGTTGTTACTATCATGGGTCACGTTGACCACGGTAAAACGTCGCTACTTGACTACATTCGTAAAGCGCATGTTGCTTCAGGCGAAGCGGGTGGTATTACTCAGCACATCGGTGCATACCACGTTGAAACGCCAAACGGCATGATCACCTTCTTGGATACTCCAGGACACGCAGCGTTTACATCAATGCGTGCACGTGGTGCGAAAGCAACAGATATCGTTGTTCTGGTTGTTGCAGCAGATGATGGCGTAATGCCACAAACTGTCGAAGCTATCCAGCACGCAAAAGCGGCCGATGTGCCACTTATCGTTGCAGTGAACAAGATTGATAAAGAAGCAGCAAACCCAGATCAAGTGAAAAACGAACTGTCTCAGCACAACGTTATGTCAGAAGATTGGGGCGGCGAAAACATGTTCGTTCATGTTTCAGCTAAGCAAGGTCTTAATATCGATGAGCTGTTGGAAGCTATCTTGCTTCAATCTGAAGTTCTTGAACTTCAAGCCGTACGTGACAGCATGGCAAGCGGTGTGGTTATCGAATCACGTCTCGACAAGGGCCGTGGCCCAGTTGCAACTGTTCTGGTTCAAGAAGGTACGCTGAAGAAAGGCGATATCGTTCTGTGTGGTCTGGAATATGGCCGTGTTCGTGCAATGCGCGATGAGAACGGTAAAGACGTTGAAGAGGCTGGTCCGTCTATCCCTGTGGAAATCCTGGGTCTATCAGGTGTACCACAAGCGGGTGACGAAGCGACCGTTGTTCGTGATGAGCGTAAAGCACGTGAAGTTGCCCTGTATCGTCAAGGTAAATTCCGCGATGTTAAACTGGCTCGCCAGCAGAAAGCTAAGTTGGAGAACATGTTCTCTAACATGACTGAAGGCGAAGTGTCTGAGCTGAACATTGTACTGAAAGCTGATGTACAAGGTTCTGTTGAAGCGATTGCTGATTCACTGGTTAAACTTTCAACTGATGAAGTGAAAGTGAAGATCGTTGGTTCAGGTGTTGGTGCAATCACTGAAACTGATGCTGTGCTGGCCGCTGCGTCAAATGCAATTTTGGTAGGCTTTAACGTTCGTGCAGATGCATCAGCGCGTAAGACTATCGAAGCAGAAAGCTTGGATCTACGTTACTACTCAGTGATCTACGCCCTGATTGATGAAGTGAAACAAGCGATGAGCGGTATGCTTGCGCCTGAGTTCAAACAAGAAATCATGGGTCTGGCTGAAGTACGTGAAGTCTTCAAGTCACCTAAGATTGGTGCAATTGCAGGCTGTATCGTTTCTGAAGGTACCATCAAGCGTAACAACCCAATCCGCGTTCTGCGTGATAACGTTGTTATCTATGAAGGTGAGCTAGAGTCACTGCGTCGCTTTAAAGATGACGTTAACGAAGTCGCTAAAGGCTACGAGTGTGGTATCGGCGTTAAGAACTACAACGATGTTCGCCCAGGCGACCAAATCGAAGTATTCGAAATCGTTGAAGTTAAGCGTACTATCGAATAATAGCTACCTGTAACAGGTTGTTTATAAACACCATGGGGGGAAGTGCTAAGCGCTTTCCCCTATTCTTTATCAGAGAAGAGAGTTATGGCCAAAGAATTTAGCCGTACCCAACGCGTATCGCAACAAGTGCAAAAAGAAGTCGCGCTTATCCTGCAACGCGAAATTAAAGACCCACGCATTAGCATGGTAACCGTGTCAGGCGTTGATGTTTCACGTGACCTTGCGTATGCAAAAATTCATGTGACCTTTTTGACGACAGGCGATCAAACGGCAGAAGCTGGTTTGGAAGCACTGAACGAGCAAGCCTGGTATGTTCGTACTTTGTTAGGTAAAGCCATTCGTCTGCGTATCACACCTGAAGTTATCTTCGTGTTTGACCAGTCACTCACTGAAGGTATGCGTATCTCGAACCTTGTCACCAGTGCTGTTAAATCAGACGAAGCGCGCCGCGCAGATGTTGATGGGGAAGAAGAGTAATGGGTCGTCGTCCACGTCGTCGCGGACGTCCTGTTGACGGGATCGTTCTGCTGGATAAACCAAGCGGTATTACCTCCAATGGTGCTTTGCAGGAAGTGAAACGCATTTTCTTTGCAGAAAAAGCGGGTCATACCGGCGCACTAGACCCATTGGCGACAGGTATGCTGCCAATCTGTTTTGGTGAAGCAACCAAGTTCTCCCAGTTTTTGCTCGACTCTGACAAGCGTTATGTTGTTGTCGCGAAATTGGGTGAGCGTACCAACACGTCTGATTCAGACGGTGAAGTGGTTGAAACTCGTGATGTCAACGTCAATCTAGAACAGCTTGAAGGCTTTATTGCGGGTTTCCGTGGTGAAACGATGCAAGTGCCTTCTATGTTCTCTGCGTTGAAATACGAAGGTAAACCCCTTTACGAATATGCGCGTGCGGGTATCGAAGTGCCTCGCGTAGCACGTAAGATCAATGTGTACGAAATCTCCCTATTACGCTTTGAAGGCGATGAAGTGGAGATGGAAGTGCATTGCTCTAAGGGCACGTATATCCGTACCATCGTTGATGATCTTGGCGAAATGTTAGGCTGTGGTGCACATGTCATTGCCCTTCGCCGCATTGGTGTGTCACGTTACCCTATCGAGAAGATGGTAACGTTGGAACAGCTGGAAGCACTGCTTGAGCAAGCGCGCGAGCAAGAAGTTCAGCCACGCGAGTTGCTTGATTCTCTTTTGTTGCCTCTGGATTCAGCGGTACAAGATTTAGAAGAAGTTAATTTGCTTCCTGCTGTAGCAAGTTATGCATTACAAGGTCAGGCAGTACAAGCGTCAAACGCGCCTACTGAAGGCCAAGTACGTATGACGGTTGGCGAAGAGCGCACCTTTATCGGTGTTGGTGAGATTGACGCTGATGGCATGGTTGCACCTCGCCGTTTGGTGAACGCTCGCCCAGAGTAAGCGCGCAAGCGATGAAAAAATATTTGGTGGGCGCTATATCGATTGCCTTATTAAGGGAAGCGCTGTAGAATCCGCCGCTCGGGTGTCTGGCTGAATCAGAGATTGGCTGACACAAATTTAACCTTTTACATTTAGGAATAGACTATGTCTCTGAATGCAGAAACTAAAGCAGCAATCGTTGCTGATTACGCTCAAGGCACTAACGACACTGGTTCTCCAGAAGTTCAAGTAGCGCTTCTTACTGCTTCTATCAATCACCTGCAAGGCCACTTCGCTGAGCACAAAGGTGATCACCACAGCCGCCGCGGTCTGCTGCGCATGGTTTCACGTCGCCGTAAGCTTCTGGATTACCTGAAGCGTAAAAACGCTGACCGTTACCTAGAAGTAATCAAGCGTCTAGGTCTGCGTCGCTAATAAGCCTTTGGCTTTTAAGCACCGCAAGCCGAAAAGGAGTCCTCGTGACTCCTTTTCTCGTTTTTGTTCCCGCCTTTTTTCATCCCTCAACTATTATTCGTTCGAGAATTTTTTGGGCTTGTGCCTATCGTGACCGCTTTTTGACTCGATCAAATGAATCGAGTTGCGTTAACCCTTGAGCATAACCCCAGTAATTCTTGCCGAAACATGCAACTTGCGACAGTTTGGGTATATAATATTGGCGCTTTCATTGGCTTCGCAGTCTACGAAGTCGACCATCAGGTCGCGACTATTGAGAACACTCTATTGCCGTTTTCCTACAGCAAGGAAATATTGAGTTTTGTCATTAGTCGCGATTGGTGAAGCCTTTGAAAATAAAGTGACTCGCACTAAGTAAGTGCAAATAAAACAAGGAATTTCACGTGAATCCAATCGTAAAAACATTCCAGTACGGTAACCATACCGTTACTCTGGAAACTGGCGTTATGGCTCGCCAAGCAACCGCTGCTGTAATGGCAAGCATGGACGACACTTCTGTATTCGTAAGTGTTGTTGGTAAGAAATCAGCAGTAGAAGGTCAAGACTTCTTCCCGTTGACGGTTAACTACCAAGAGCGTACTTACGCTGCAGGTAAAATCCCTGGTGGTTTCTTCAAGCGTGAAGGTCGTCCTTCTGAAGGCGAAACACTGACATCACGTCTGATCGACCGTCCAATCCGTCCACTGTTCCCAGACGGTTTTAAAAACGAAGTTCAAGTTATCGCAACTGTGGTTTCTGTAAACCCAGATGTAAGCCCTGATATCGTTGCATTGCTTGCGACCTCTGCAGCTCTGGCTATTTCAGGTCTGCCATTCAACGGTCCTATTGGTGCAGCACGTGTTGGCTTCATCAACGATCAGTTGGTATTGAACCCAAGCAACGCTGAGCTTGAAACTAGCCGTTTGGATCTGGTTATTGCAGGTACTGAAGGCGCAGTTCTGATGGTTGAATCAGAAGCTGACCGTCTAAGCGAAGAGCAAATGCTGCAAGCCGTTGTTTTTGGTCATGACCAACAACAAGTTGCTATTCAAGCAATCAAAGAATTCGCTGCTGAAGTCGCTACCCCTTCTTGGGATTGGGCTGCTCCAGCGGTTGACGCTGACCTGAAAGCACGTGTTGCTGAACTGGCTGAAGCGCGTTTCGTAGAAGCGTACCAGATCACCGAAAAAATGGCGCGTTATGCGCAAGTTGGTGAAATCAAGCAAGGCGTTATCGCTCAAATGAGCGAAGAGAATGACGATCTGAACGTCCGTGAAATCCAAGGTATGCTGAGCAGCCTTGAGAAAAACGTTGTACGTGGTCGCATCATCGCGGGTAACCCACGTATCGATGGCCGTGAAAAAGACATGGTTCGTGCGCTAGACGTACGTACTGGTGTTCTGCCACGTACCCACGGTTCTTCTTTGTTCACCCGTGGTGAAACTCAGGCTCTGGTTACTGCAACCCTTGGTACGAAGCGTGATGCTCAAATCATCGACTCGATCACTGGCGAGCGTGTTGATCACTTCCTGCTGCATTACAACTTCCCTCCGTACTGTGTGGGTGAAACTGGCTTTGTTGGTTCACCTAAGCGTCGTGAAATCGGCCACGGTAAACTGGCGAAGCGCGGTATTGCAGCAGTAATGCCTTCACAAGACGAATTCCCGTACACCATTCGTGTGGTTTCTGAAATCACTGAATCTAACGGCTCGTCTTCAATGGCGTCTGTATGTGGTACGTCTCTGGCTCTTATGGATGCTGGTGTTCCGATCAAGAAATCTGTTGCGGGTATCGCAATGGGTCTTGTGAAAGAAGACAACGACTTTGTTGTACTGTCTGACATTCTGGGTGACGAAGATCACCTGGGTGACATGGACTTCAAAGTAGCGGGTACGGATGACGGTGTCACTGCGCTGCAGATGGACATCAAAATCGAAGGTATCACTAAAGAGATCATGGAAATTGCACTGAACCAAGCGAAGGGCGCGCGTCTGCACATCCTTAGCGTCATGGATCAAGCAATCTCTGCGGCTCGTGACGATATCTCTGAATTCGCACCACGTATCCACACCATCAAGATCAACCCAGAGAAGATCAAAGATGTGATCGGTAAAGGCGGTGCAGTTATTCGTGCGCTGACTGAAGAAACTGAAACCACCATCGAAATCGAAGATGACGGTACAGTGAAGATCGCAGCAACAGATGGCGATAAAGCGAAAGCGGCAATTGCACGCATTGAAGCGCTGACTGCTGAAGTTGAAGTGGGCCGTATCTACACCGGTAAAGTTACTCGCATCGTAGACTTCGGTTGCTTTGTGTCTGTTATCGGCACCAAAGAAGGTCTGGTTCACATCTCTCAAGTTGCTGACAAGCGCATTGAGAAAGTGTCTGATTTCGTTGAGCAAGGTCAGGAAGTTCAAGTTAAGGTTCTGGAAATCGACCGTCAGGGTCGTATCCGCCTGAGCATGAAAGAAGCAGTAGAGCAAGCGCCTGCTGCCGCTGAAACTGACGCTCAGCCAGAAGCTGACGCGGAATAAGTTACACTATTGCGATAAACGCGGTATAAAAAGGGGGGCTATTGCCCCCTTTTTGTTTTTCTGTTTTTCAGGAGAGATGCGCTAATGCGAAATATGAGATGGCTGCCGTTGACCATTGTTGGGTCGTTGCTACTGCTTTCTGGCTGTGCTACGTCTACCTCAGTGAAAAACACGCAACCTTGGCATTACCTGCCAATGGCAGTGCCATTGCAGTCAACCACGCAACAGGAAGTCCAGCTAGCGCGAATTGACCAAATTCTGCTTCGTGATGATATCGCGGAGCAAGACAGAGCGCAGATCTACTACGAGCGCGGATTAATTAATGACAGCCTAGGGCTGCGTGATCTCGCGCGTTTAGATTTCAACCGTTCATTGTCATATAACCCTGCACAACCAGATGTGTTTAATATCCTTGGTGTGTATTTCACCCAGAGTGGTCTGTATGACGCAGCGTACGAAGCGTTCGATTCGACCTTAGAATTAAACGAGACACATCAGTATGCAGAGCGTAACCGTGGAATAGCGCTTTACTACGGTGGTCGCTACGATTTAGCTGTACGCGATTTGCTCAAACACTATAGTGATAATGAAAACGATTCCTACCGCGCCTTGTGGTTGTATCTGGCAGAGCGAGAGAAAGAGGGCAGTGAGCAGGCCACGCAAGCTCTCAGGGATCGTTACCAAGCCTCTGATAAACAGGACTGGGGCTGGCAGTTAGCAAGGCTGTATCTTAACGATATTAGTGAGCAAGCGTTCTTTAATGAAGTTATGAATAGCAGCATGGATAATTTACAGTTGGCCGAACGATTGTGTGAAGGGTATTTCTATCTTGCCAAACGCTATCAGGCACAGGGTGATTTAGGTTCAGCCGTGGCACTGTATAAATTGGCTATGGCGGGTAATGTTTATGACTTCGTTGAGCATCGTTACTCGATGTTGGAACTAAGCCGTATCGCACAACAGTTGAGCCAGTCGCCATCTTCATAATATTGATGGCGTGGGTGAGATAAGCGTTGAAGTCATGCAAAAAGAGCCGCTATCAGTGGCTCTTTTCACATTTGAGCGGTTAAACGTGTGTCGCCATCCCTTCAATGCTGTGCCAGTAGCCATTGCAGTGATGGGTGCGAGGCGCAAAGCCAGTATCACTGCGTTTGAAGCCTTCCAGTACATCAATGGTGTCTAAATGCTGAGGGCTGATGCGTACCACGTCGACTAACCCCTGCATGGATGCGATGTCAGCACTCAGGTCATAACAGTAACCTGATTGGGTCTGAATACCATTCAACGTAAACACGGCTTGGCCCTCCTGACTTTTGACTTCGAGACCTTGTGGGTAGTTAACACAGCAGGTTTCGCATTTGTCTTTTGGTCTGTTTTCGGCGCGTGCACTAAAACAACGGGCTGAATAGGCTAAGGGTAAATGCCCATAGGAAAACACTTCAACCTCAAAGCTGTTGCGGATCCCCAGCATCTCAGCTTCAGCTAGGACTTTTTGCAACCATTCTCGAGAAAGCTCAACCGGCATACACCAGCGTATCATGCCTTTTTTCAGCAGCACGTGAAGTGCTTGTGCGTTGTAAAGGTTCAGCGCAGGGCCTGCGACAAAGGGGATCTTTTTCTCGTGTGCCAGTTGAATCGCTGAGACATCGTTAGCTTCGATAATGAACTCGCCATTGTCGATGTAACTTTTCATCACTTTGACTTCGCTTGGCGCTTCAAGTAGCGCCATGGTCGACAGCACGACTTGCTTGCCGTGTTGTGCCAGTTCTCGACCTAAATCCATCCAATCGGCAGTGCGCATTTCTCTGCGTTTAGAGCAGACAGTTTCGCCAAGATAGACGATATCTGTGTCGCTGTTTACGGCTTTTTGATAAAAGCTTTCAACGTCATTTTTTGGCCAGAAATAGAGAAGTGGGCCAAGTGAATATTTCATAGTTTTCTCTCTTACTGCCATTTACGGTGGTAAGCACCCAGTGTCGTTTGAGCGCCCTCTGAGACACTGTCCAAGCACTGATCCCACTGCGGAAGCACATGATAGTCATCTGGCTTTTTGAGATAGCTATCAATAGCTTGTCGCCACGTGCGAGTCACTTGTTCGACATATGCAGGACTACGCTGGCGACCTTCGATTTTCACAGAGGCAATGTTGGCGGCAAACAATTCAGGCAAAATAGAAAGTGTATTCAGGCTGGTTGGCTCTTCCAAAGCGTGGAATGGCTCTCCGTCGGTGACAAAGCGTCCTTTACATAGCGTTGGATATCCTGCGTTTTCACCGGCTTTATAGCGGTCGATCAAAATGTCGTTGAGACGAGATTCCAATCCTTGTGGCGTTTCCTGCCAGCGAACATATTTTGCGGGTGAGCAAGCGCCTACAGTATTGGGTGACTCTCCTGTCAGGTAGGAAGACAGGTAGCAACGTCCTTCGGACATGATGCAAAGACTACCAAAGGCAAACACTTCGAGATCAACATCGGTGGTGCGAGAAAGCTGCTTCACTTGATGCATAGATAGCACTCGCGGCAATACAACGCGCTTAACGTTGAAGTGATCACGATAGAAATCAATGGCAGCACTGTTGGTGGCGGAGGCTTGCACCGACAGGTGAATTTCCATGTCAGGGTGCTTAGTGGCTGCATAATCAAGTACGGCGAGATCGGCGATGATGAGTGCATCTACGCCCAAATCAACCGCTGCATCAACCGCGTCAGTCCAACGTTTGAAACCATCTGGGTGAGCAAACGTATTCAGTGCGACATGAAGATGTTTATTTCGATCATGAACATAGGAAACCGCTTTTTCGAGCTTTTTCCCGTCAAAGTTCAGGCCTGCAAAGTGGCGTGCATTGGTGCCATCCTTGAAGCCGATATATACCGCATCGGCGCCATTATCGATGGCCGTTTTCAGGGCAGGAAGGTTACCTGCCGGACAAAGCAATTCCATAAATTTCCCCACATCCGTGGTCAGCATCTGGCTATGAGTTTGAACATAAAGTCCGGATTTTAGGCAGAGTTGGCTCAAAAGGTATTGATGTAAGGCAGGTTTGGGTAAACAAAGAATGAAACCGATGGGAAATCGATGATTCAGGGCAATATATGTAACGGATTCGATCTGTGGACTATATGGTGGCAGGGGGGCGGATGAAGGTGAGTTTGGGTGACCGGTTTGTAATGAACGGGCTTGAGGCGAATAGAGTTGGCGCAGTTCGTGCGCCAACTATCGGCATCAGGAAGCGGCTTTAATCGCCTTACGATTGTTTATTAGTAGCGCTTCAAATTCTGCTCTTGGCATCGGTTTATAGAAATGAAAGCCTTGAATCGTGTCGCATTTTAGGTTGGCGAGCACGCTTGCCTGTTTGCCCGTTTCTACCCCTTCGGCGACCACAGACATGTTTAACGAACGGCCAAGATTGATAATGTTCTCTATCAATGTGACCTGTTTTGGGAAGGTTTCCATGTCTGAGATAAACGCGCGGTCAATCTTCAATTCATCAAGTGGAAACTTGGCCAGATAAGACAGCGACGAATAACCGGTACCGAAATCATCAATTGAGAGTGCAAACCCGAGATCCTTAATGGCATTTAGCATTTGGATCGCATGGTCACCGTCGCTCATGACGGCACTTTCAGTCAGCTCGAAGGTGATGAGTGAGGGATCAGCTTTCGTGGCAGATTGCAGTTTTTTCATGTGCGTAGTGAGGTTTGGGTTACTAAATTGCTGCGGTGATAGGTTTATGGCCACACGACCGGGCAGCACCTTTAGGCTTTGCCAGCGGCGCACCGCTTGAAACACTTCGCGCATCACATTGCGACCGAGCAATTCAATCATGCCAGATCGTTCTGCCACCGGAATAAAACGCGCAGGACTGATGTAGCCCTCAACTGGGTGCTTCCACCGCACCAGTGCCTCCGCGCCGTTGATGGTGTAATCTTGAGCATTCACCTTAGGTTGATACCAAACTTCTAGGCCATTGTTTTGCAGTGCTTTTTGTAGTTCAATTTCCAACCAAAGACGCATGCGTGCTTCTTTGTTCATGTGTTGGTTATAGGTCACAACACGGTTGCGGCCTTGTTCTTTAGCTTCGTACATTGCGGTGTCAGCATTTTGCAGCAGGCTACGTGCGTCTTTACCATCGCCAGGATATTTTACCGAGCCAATTGAGCAGGCGAGATACTTGCTGAAATGGTAGAGGTCAAAAGGTTGGCTGATCACTTCCACGATTTTATTAGTCAATTCACCGGCAACACCTTCACCAGTCTGCTCTGGCAATAAAACCGCAAATTCATCACCACCAAGATGGCCCAATATGGTTTCTGCGGGTAATTGGCGACGAAGACGCTGAGCAATTTCCTGCAGCACACGATCGCCAATGTGGTGTCCTAGAGAGTCGTTAATATTCTTAAAGTTATCAATGTCGAGATACAGCATCAGCAGAGGTGTTTCGCCATTGATGAGCTGTTCAAGTCGGCGCGAGAAACCGTGTCGATTATATAGGCCCGTAAGTGCATCGAACTGAGCCAGCTTTTCGATAGTCTGCTTATGGTCGGTTGTTGCGAGGGTTCGCGATAACGTAATGAGAGCGCCACTGCCCCCGAGTAAGCTCACTGAGCCATAAGAGATATTCAGAGGTTTGCTGTCAGCGTTACCATTACTCGCCTGGCAAACCAGTTGCTGTCCAGATGCTAATGACGTTAAAGAGGCAACGAGGGATTGTCCTTTGATAGGACTTGCCAGAAGGTTTTCGATATCTTCACCTAAAATTTCATTTAGGTTATCGAAGCCTAACAGGTTAACAGCATGGCTGTTGGCACTAAGGATTATGCCATCGTCGAGTACGCAGCACCCTTCACCAACCAGTTGGCACAGATTAGTAAACCGGCTTTCTGACGACTCTAATGCACTGGTCAGTACTTGCCTTTCAGACGTGTCTGCAGCGTGAAAAATCACTGCGCCTTCTGGCCACTCACTGCTGGTTAGTGGGGAAACACTGAAGTGAAAGCTTGAGTCATGAATGCCATCATTGAGAACTATCTCGCCTTCCGTATTCTCGCCATTAAGTGCGCGATTATAATGGGGCGACAATGCATCGTAGAAGGCTGTGCCTAAAATGTCTTTATCCTGTTTTCCGACTAACTCATTGTGATCGAGGCCACTGATTTCGCAATAACGCTGGCTAACCCAGAGATAACGATGGCTTTTGTCCAGAACGGCAAAAAGAAAAGGGCTGTTTTGAGTCAGACGTGAAAACCAATAGGTTAACTGCTCGATTGGCATTTAGGCACCATACATCCTAGCTTGCGAAGCTAATTCCTACTTCAACTTCAAATGTGAGACAACACTATATAACGGTGATGTGATCGGATAAACCTTTATATAGCTTATATCTCTAAAGGATCGGCTTATTGAACCCATACCGCTTTTCGGGGGAGTATTGAAATTGCCACATCGTGATGTATTTCAAATAAAGGGTTGTAGGGACGGCTAATGCCCTTACAAAAAGCATTAATATTTAATTCAACCCTGTTTTATATAGTCGTGGCATTTGTGCACTCTATTTTTTGATGTAAGGCATGATCATTGCTCGACACAATGGCATACAATGGGTCACATCTTCAGCACCCTTAGCATTGGAGCATTACCTTGCTCGACAAACTTCACTCAACGTTGGTGCATCAAGCACCAGCTTTATTTAGACTGCCAATCAAACTTGTTCCAGCATCAGCGCAAAAGGCATTGATGTTAGAAACCTTAAAACGCGTGTTCCGCGAAGCATTGGATGATGGCGAATTTGAGTTTCTCGAGAATCGCTGGTTGGAAGTGCATGTGCGCGATATTGGATTTAAAAGCTATATTAGTTTTGATAATGACAAGCTGGTGGTGCAACAAGACATTGAAGCGCCGGATGTTAGATTTAGCGGTAATCTGAACGATTTAATATTGATTGCAGCCCGCAAGGAAGATCCTGATACTTTGTTTTTCCAGCGTCGCCTTTTGATTGAAGGTGATACTGAGCTCGGGCTGGAAGTGAAGAACTTGATGGACAGTGTGGATTTGGATTCATTACCGACCATGCTTCGCCAAGGACTATTTTCGTTAGCAGCCTTTGTTCAAAAAGGCCTGCAAGCTCCCGCTCCCCTCAATGAGGCGCACTATGCTCATAAGATCTGAAGCGCCTGCCGATCTTTTACCGATCGACAGATTGCTAAAAAAAGCCTTCCCAACTAAAGCGGAAGCCAAGTTGGTGATGTCATTGCGTGAAAATGGTCACAACACCTTGTCGATGGTGGCGTGTAATGACGAAGGCAAAATCGTTGCCCACGTGATGTTTAGCCCTGTCACAATCGGTGGAATGGACACTGGTGTCCAAGGCTTGGCACCACTTTGTGTTCATCCTGATTATCGTAAACAGGGTATTGCCGTTTCATTAGTCAAAGAAGGCTTGGAGATCCTGAGGGAGCTAAGCTACCCAGCCTGTGTCGTGTTGGGCGACCCTGCATACTACGAACAGTTTGGCTTTACCGCCGCAAACACCTTCGGATTCCATTGCAAATGGGATGTACCGCAAGAGGCGTTTATGGCAACAGAGATCATTGATAATGCATTTGAAAACCTGCAAGGCATTGTGGATTACTGCCCAGAGTTTGATGAGCTTTAACGTCGCAGTGATGTGATTGTTCCGCTATGTTTGGTTCAAAACAAGAGGGGCGGCCAGTGGCTGCTCCTTTTGTTTTTATGCTGAGTAAGTGCTCGCTGAGTGAGCATCTTGAAGTTGCCTGGGGATATCACTTCGCGCTTTGATGTCGATGTATCGCGAACTTTGATAGGATGCGTGCATATTTATCGGTTGAGTTTTTGACTTTCGTGGTGCCATGAACGATTTACAGCGTCTTAAAGAAATGGGGATTACCGTGTGGGATATTAGGCATCCCGTGGTGTTCCCTGAAAATATGACAACGGCCATTACATTGCCTCCGTCCTGCAAGCTGCTGTTTGTTAGTGAGAGTGCGCCGAATGACCATGAAGCTTGGCTGTTTGGGAAAATTCTCGCGAGCATGAAATTGACCCCTGAGCAGGCGCTTCGTTTGCCGCCGAGAGCACTGTCGGCGCTAGGCGAGCATTCGCTTGAATGGAGCTGGTTTTCCGGTGTGTCTGCGCAAGCCTTGCCGAATGTTAAAGCGCTCTCTTCACCGTCACTCTCTGCGTTGAACGACGACCAAAACGCGAAAAAAGCACTGTGGAAACAAATAAAAAATTATGAAAACTGAATTACTTCCAATGGATGATCGCTGGCTCGATGCGGTGGTTTCCATTGAGCGCGCGGCCCATAGTCACCCATGGGCAGAAAGCCTACTGCGCAAGCCACCGACAAAGTTTGGCTGCAATCGCGTGTTGGTGATGAATGATGATGTGGTTGGGTATTTTTTCGCGCAATGTGTGGCGGGGGAAGCGTCGCTGCTTAACATTGCCATCGCGCCGATGTATCAAGGCAAAGGGTTTGGAAAGGAACTACTGAGCGGCTTTCTTGCCTGTATGCGTAAAATGGATGCGCAGGAAGCATGGCTTGAAGTGAGGGAGAGCAACCAAGCTGCCATTAAGCTCTATGAAGCGTTAGAGTTTAACGAATTTGATCGTCGTTACGGTTATTACCCGACAAAAGCGGGTAAGGAAGATGCGCTGATCATGAGTTACTGGTTCGAATAATGATTTTGAATAAAAAAACCGCACTTAGCGGTTTTTTTATACTATTTAGACGGCTTGCTCTTTTAAGATAATCATCACTGGAGGATGAATAAAGCCTTGGTATGCATCGATAAATTCTCTGTTTAGCCGTGTTTTATTTTCTTCATCTTTCACCCCTGTCGCAATCACGGTGATATTCAACGAGTCGGCGATATTGGCTAGCGTTTCAGTAAATAGGCGATTTTGGTTGTTTTGTTCTTGGCTAAATGCTTGATCCAGTTTGACATAGCTAGGTTTAAGCTTCGCCAAGTACTCTACTTCCTGTAGGAAGCGGCCAAAGTGATCGACGCCCACAAACGCCCCCGCATCGCGAACTTTGTCACTAAATGAAATACAGGCTTTCAAGTTGTTGCGCGCGCTTGCTTCACTGATTTCAAAGAATATCTTTTCGCGAGGAAGCGCGGTATTGAGTGTCTGTACCAACCAATTGGTAAACGCCTCACTGGAGAGGCTTTCGTCGGTGAGGTTAAGCGCAATAGGCGTTTCAAGTGACTGTAACTTGTGCATGCCAACTAAGGACTCAATGACGATTTTGTCAAACTCAATACCTTTCGAAAACAGCTGGATATAAGGCATGATCCGACCTGCTGATTGCCACTGATGTTCAATCAATGCCTGCGTAAACACTTCGTAATGAAAGGGTTTGCTATTGGCGCTATCCAACCTATTCACTGGTTGCCATTGCAGGCGAATCGCTTTCTCGCGAAGGGTATCAGTAAGCAATGATCGCCAGGTTTCTCGGTCAATCACTTGCTCTTCGGATCCACGGTTGAACACAAACACATCGTTGATTTGAATCGCGCGCTGCATAGCGTTGTCGGCTAAAGACATCAGCTGAGAGCTAGGCACTGCATGACCATGAACCACACCAATATGGAAGCCTTCATTGGCATCAAAGCCTGCCATGGTCACTTCATTGTTTAGTGTGCTAATCAACGTATGAAGGCAATGTCGGCTTTGCTCTTCGCTGTATTCTGGCAACAGTAGTGCCACTTCGGTTTCGCTAATTCGTGCAATACAAATATTGGTTTGATTACCAAGGGCGGACTGCAGTGAGTTCGACAACAAGCGCCATGTTTCATCGCGCGCTGCGTAACCATAGCGACGATATATCGTATCCATCCATGCCATGTTAGCGATGAACACAGCACTTTGAGCGTCATGACCTTCCCCCATCCAACTGTTGAGCTGGTGTGAGAAGTATTGACGATTCGGAAGACCCGAGACCGCATCGTACATCATGCTGTTGTGCAGTGTTTTGAGCTCGTTATTGAGTGATTGAATCAGGCGTTGTACTTGCTGAGCCAAGCTATCAATGGCGCTATCGAGGAGTACCAAGCCAGATCGTTGCGATGAAGATTCCTGAGAGGAGAAATCTTGAACCGCCAACTGACGGATTGTTGATGTCGCTTTTCGTAGCGCGCGACGGTGTTTTTCGCTGATCAGTGTGAACACGCATAACAAACCAAGTGTTAGCAGGCTAGCACTCGCTAACAGCGAGGAGATGCGTGTAGCGACATTTTGGTTCGCTTTAGCCGCCGACAACGTTAACGCCAGTGAAGCGACGACGGCATCGTCATTTTTTAGCTCAATAACTCGCTCGACGGGGGCAACTTGCGTGAGTGACGAAAACCAATATGAAAAAGTCGGCATTTTGTCAGTCAATATCCGCTCAGAAGGCATGTCATCAGCAGACATCTTGTCATAAGACCATGTGGCCGCTTCCGACGTAATTTGATCGGTCAACGTTATAGATGTCAGTTCAGGGGACAGCATGGCATTAACGATAAGCTTGATCGAATCCGTATCGTAGTAAGCGATGAACTTCGGTAGCGTTTGCATGAGTTGATGTGTCGCGTTATCGGCGCGCTGCGCTAACTTGGCTTGTTGTTCATGCGTATTCATGAACAACTGTCCGGTTATAAACATCGCGAGTAACAACGCTGCTGACACGTAGACCATAAGCAGAGAAAGGCGTTTCGTTATCATAGTAAAGCTCGAGGTAGCGCAGAATAGAATAGGCCAGTACGCTCATGCGCTGGCCCACTCTCTTATGCATATGTAAGTTATGCAGGCATAAGGTCATACGACATAAAATTATTCAGACGTAAAAATGGTCCATCTCATGTCTGTGACGCTGAATTCACCTGAAAGCGACGCCATCACGCGGCGGTTAGTTTCGTGGGCGAGTTCGGAGTCCTCATCAATTAACGGCACAGTATCGCCATAACCGACCGCTTCAACACGTGAAGCAGGGATGTCGAAATCCTCAATCAGTGCCGTTGCGACTGCGTCAGCGCGACGTTGAGACAGGGACAAGTTGTAAGCGGGGTTGCCCACCTTACTTGCGTGGCCTTCAATCGTCGCGACTGCGCCATCTTGCTCTTCCAAAAATGCCGCGAGCTGTTCGAGCTTTGCGTAGTTGCTCGGTATGAGTTTTGCGGAATCATTGGGGAATTTCACGTCTAGGCGAAAGCTTTGCTTAACGGTTTTGTCTTTTGCACAGCCGTCGTTGTTGACTGCCGCACCACTTAACGTTTCGCCACAAAGTTCACGGGCTTTGATCACGCCATCGTAGTCAAGATCACGCAGGTCATTGGCTTGTGGTGAGACATCTTGCATGGTGGCAATCTCTTGATTAGCACAGCCACCCAAAAGCAGAATAGGAAGTAAGAGAACGAGTTTGTTCATTATTGAACGCCTCCTTTGTAGCTATCGTCGCCCAACCAGACTTCTGGGGTAGTGATGCGTAATGATTGCAGCAGTTGCCCAGTGGCGTTAAGCAAGCGGTACTGAGCGATAAGATCATCATATTCAGCCGTTAAATACTCACGGCGTGCTTGGAAAAGTTCATTTTCTGAGTCCAATACATCAATCAATGTACGTTGACCCAATTTGAACTGATCTTCATAGGCATTGCGAGTTTCGATAGCTGATTCAACATGTTGACGAAGGTAGGTCATTTGTTGGCTCAGAAAATCACGCGCGTTCCAAGCCAAGGTCGTACCTTCAACAACGTCACGATAAGCTTCTTGTTGAACCGCTTTTGATTCATTAATGCTGTAAGCCGCTTCGCGCTCTCTTGAACTGTCTGCGCCGCCGGAGAACAGGTTGTAGCTGACGCGCACCATGGCGAGCACTTCGTCGCTGTTACCGCCTACGTCAGCACCAAAAGGACTTAGGCCATCGGAACCGTCTAAGTTGTCATCCCAACCCGCAGACAGATCAAAGGTGACCTGAGGGTAGTAATTGCCTTTGGCAGATTCACGTTGTGCTGTTGCTGCATTGATATCATTGCCAGCTGATTTAAGGGTAGGGTGATCGGCTGTCGACATATCAATGGCTTGATCTAAGCTAATTGGCAGCAAAACGGCATCAGGTGCTGGAATGCGTAGGTCTGCTGGTGCAACATTTACCAGTTTTTTGTAGGTGATGGTGGCGTCAGAAAGGTTGTTTTTCGATGAAATTAGGTTCGAATGCGCACGGGCAAGACGACCTGTGACTTGAGACAAATCTGCCGTTGAGCCTAAGCCTGAATCAGTTTTTTGTTTTACTGCATCAAAAATAGTCTGGTGACTTTCTAGATTTCGCTCGGCAAGAACCACAATTTGACCTGCGCGCAGGTATTCTAGATAGGCACGAGAGACTTCCAATGCCACATTTTCCGCAGAGGCGAACAACATCCATTGTTCAGCGCTGGTTTCATATTCCGTGCGCTCAACTTCGCTGGAGGTTTGGAAACCATCAAACAGCATTTGGCGAAGGGAGACACCAATTTCTCGGCGCGTCAGTTCTTTGTTATCGTCATAGTTATCGTTGAGTCCGTCTCGACGGGTTGACGGGCTTTCTGTCCACTCGCGGCCAATACCTGCATCGAAATCAATCGTTGGGTAGTAGCCAGCAGAGGCTTGGTTCACTTGCTCTTCACGCGCCTTAAAACGGTTGAATGCTTGGCGGATTTGCGGGTGAGTATCTAATGCGGTTGCCACTGCCTGTTCGAGTGATTGAGCGGCAACTGACGTAGGTAGCAATACCGCAGCCACTGCCAATGCTGCCACGCTTTTTTTCAGCGACTGGCTAACACTGTTTGTCATGTCTCTCTCCTTGATTCTTATTATTAGCGCTCTCTTAGCGCAGATTCTTTTGCCCTTAAAATGGGATTAAGCAAATATTCTAGAACCGTCCGTTTTCCGGTAATGATGTCCACTGACGTCAGCATTCCCGGAATAATGGGCAATTCACTGCCATCCTTTTTTTCTAAGCTGGATCTATCGGTGCGGACTCTCACCAAGTAGAAGCTGTTTCCTTCTTCATCTTGGGTGGTATCAGCACTGATATGTTCTAAGGTGCCGTTTAGACCGCCGTAGCGTGTGAAATCATAAGCAGTGACTTTCACGACCGATGGCAATCCTGAATGCAAGAAGGCGATATCTTTGGGCGCGATTTTAGCCTCTATCAGCAATTTGTCTTCAGCGGGTACGATCTCAATCAAATCAATGCCAGGCTGAACAACGCCACCTAATGTATTGATATGAATGGTTTTGATGGTGCCAGTGACAGGGGCCGTGATCACCGCTTTGTTCACTTTGTCTTGAGAGCCAACTTGTGCCTGCGTTAAGCGAGACAAGCGCGATTCCAACTCACTCATTTTTGAGCGGGTTTCATTGTTGAACGAATGCACCGCTTCACGGCGTTTTAAAATCGCTTCGTCGACAGTGGATTTGATCTTTGGCTGCATTAAGCGAAGCGATTCCAGTTCACCTTTGAGATCGTTGACTTGGCGCTCAAGCTTGAGCAAGTCAATTTCAGAAACAATGCCTTTTTTGGCCAGTGGAATGGTGATTTTTAGCTCTCGATTGATCAGGCCATAGCTGTTAGATAGGGTGCGTAGCTTTGAATCAACCTCTTGACGTTCTTGCTGTTTTTGCTGGATCTGGCGAGCAAGAATTTCGACTTTGTTTTTCAAGTCGACCAATCGGCCTGCATATTCCTGACGCTGACGCGCAATCAGTGCCGGCTCGGCGCTTTCAAGTTGTGTGGGAAATTCCAATGGCAACATGGTTATCTGGATTTGCTCGCGCCAGTTTGGGGCCGTCGGGGTTAACTGGATGCTTTTTAGCTCGGTTTGCATACGCAAAATATTGGCACGAAGGCTGAACTCCTCCTCTTCTTGCTGAGCGAGGTCGGAACGAAAACGCGTGTCATCAATACGCGCAAGCGGTTGACCTTGTTGAACCAGTTGGCCTTCTTGCACATACATTGCTTGCAAAATACCGCCATCAAGACTTTGGATCAGCTGCACTTGTGAAGAGGGGATCACTTTACCTTCGCCGCGTGTCATGCGATCTAACGAGGCAAAGTTAGACCAAACCAACATCACTGCGAAGAATATGAATACCCCCCAAATTACCATGCGGTAGCGAAGTGGCGCGTCGGTCAGCATGGCACCATAGACATCGTCAGTCATTTCGATGTCATCGCGCTTCAATGGATTAGTCATGTTGTCCTCCTGCGTTATTGCTGTTTAAACGCTCAAGAACTTTGTCTCGTGGCCCATCCATCACAATGCGGCCTTTGTCCATCACAATGACGCGATCTACCAAGTTGAGTAGCGCCATTTTGTGGGTGATCATCACTAAGGTGCGATCTTTTGCGGCGAACTTCATGGAATGGATAAACTGGTTTTCCGCATGAGCATCAAGGCTGGCTGTTGGTTCGTCCATGATCAGTAGCGGCGGGTCGTTAAGCAGCGCACGTGCTAATGCGACAGACTGACGTTGGCCACGGGAAAGTGTTTCACCGCGCTCACCCACTTGTTTATCTAGCCCTTCGCTGTCTTGTAAGGTGAAGATTCCGACCCCCGACAGCTGGGTCGCACGGATTAACTGGTGCTCTGTCACTTGGCGGGTGCCGAACATGATATTTTCACGAATCGTACCGTGGAAAAGTGTCACATCTTGTGCCAGATAACCGACATTGCGGCGCAGATCGGCAGGGTGGATTTGTTTGGCGTCAACGCCATCAAAACGCAGGCTGCCGGCGCTTGGTTGATAAAGGCCTGCCAGCATACGAATTAAGGTACTTTTACCTGTCCCGTTTTTACCCAGAATCGCGATTTTTTCACCGGCCTTGATAGTCATGCTGGTGGGGTGTAGTGCAGGCTTTTCCGTTTCTGGGTAGCTAAAGCCCACGTTGTCGGCATAGATATCGCCTTTCAGGCGCTTACGACTGATCAGGTGACCTTTGTCTACGAACTCGTCTTCTTGATCCATCATGGCATTAAGCTGGCGCATACCTGATTGGGTCTGATTCCAGCGACTCATCAGGCCTGCAAGCTGTGCCATCGGTGACACCGCGCGACTAGATAGCATCACCGCAGCAATAATGCCACCCATACTGATTTGAGCATCCGCGACGCGGTAAACCCCCATCACGACCACAGCAACAGAGGTAACTTGCACAATAAAAGAAGCAAAGTAAGACACCGAGTTGGTGATTTGTTTGACTTTCATGTTCCAGTTAGCGGTGTGTGCGGTCATTTGTTGCCAGCTTTTTTGCACAATACCTTCTGCCACGTTGGCTTTGATCCCTTCCAAGGCGGATAGGCTTTCAATCAAATGACCGTGCTTTTGGCTGGCGTATTTATTGGACTCTTCAATGGCGGCCTTCAGGCGCGGCTGCACCATGAATGCGTAACCGAGAATGGCGATACCCGCGACAACAGGCACGACCGCCAGATCGCCCGCGACAAGGTAAATCACAAAAATGAAGAAGGCCGCAAAGGGTAAATCCACCAAGGTAGTGATAGTCGCCGACGTTAACATGTCGCGAATACCATCGAACTCACCGAGTTGTTTTGCCATACCGCCGACACTTTTGGCGCGTTTTTCTAACGGGATCCCCATTAATCGCGCAAACAAGCGAGATGACACGATGATGTCGACTTTCTTACCTGCAATATCTATCAAGTAAGAGCGCATTTTCTTCATGAGAAAATCAAAGAAAAACGCGATCAGTGCTCCCGATGCCAGTACCCACAAAGATTCAAACGCCAGGTTAGGTACCACTTTGTCATACACATTCATGACAAACAGCGGCGAGACCAAGGCGAACAAGTTCACTAATACCGACGCGATTAACGCATCGCGATAGATAGGGGAGGCGTCTTTGACGGTTTGCCAGAACCAATGGATTTTGGTGTCGTGCAAATGCAGGTCGACACTGTTGTCACCGCGATACTGACGTTTGACCAAAAATGCATAGCCGACATACATGGACTCAAGTTCAGCCAGAGACATTTCTTCCTCACCGCCGTTCTCTGAGGTTTGTATCAGCGCTGTGCCTTCTTTCTCGTCAATTTCACGCAGAATGCAGGCTTTTTTGTCGGTCAAAAGAAGTATGCAAGGTAACAAAAGTTTCGGTAGCGCTTTTAGTTGGCGCCGCGAGAGCTTGGCGGTTAACCCTGCGCGCGCCGCAGCCTGAGGAAATAAATCCGCCGTCAGCAACGCATCAGTCATGGGTAATCCTGCCGTTAAGGCGTCGCCAGAGCACGGTGAACCATAGTGCTCAGTCAATAAGACCAAGCAATCTAACAACGGGTCGTCAACCGCCTGCGTAGACGCTGAAATGCGCCACTGCGACGGTTTACGTTCAGCGATAGCTGCTTCTGCCACCTAGTTCTCTCTATAAAAAATCAAAAATGTACAAATACAAAAAGGGCATCGGCTGATTGTCCGATGCCTTGAGGGTTTTAATTAGGAATGTTCTTCGAGCTTAATTTCAACAATGGGGTTATGCGTTGTTCCTGCGCCATCCTCATCGGTGATAGTCAACGTTGCCTCCTTGCCATTGATGATGGTATTGAGCACCACACCACCAACAGCGGAAGGATCTAGCCCTTCGTTTCCTTCCTGACCTTGGCTAACTTTTTCCAGCACAATATGTTGGGTGACATTTCCATCTGTATCATTCTCTAAGTCATTGACATGAATAGATATTTTCAGTTGCCCTTTGTCATCGTAACCCACAGTCAGGTTATCTAATTGACCATTTGAGACAGAAACGAGATCGGACAAATCCAATTTATCTTCATTGACATTAAAATCACCAATGAAGTCAGTGATATGGTCATATCCATCTACGGCGCCGAGATTAACCAAGTCTTCTTTCATCCAGAGGAAGGTATCAGCCCCCGCTCCGCCTTCAAGAGTGTCCCCTTGTCCACCGTTTGCACTTGTTCCGGAAGTTCCGTGACCGTTAGCGCCACCTCGAATGATGTCATCTCCCGCGCCACCGATAATATTATCATTCCCTAAGTCGCCAAATAGATAGGCTCCAGTAGAAGGGTCGTAAGGATTTTCAAGCTCTAGTTCAAAGTTACCGTACTTGCCTGAGTCATGATTCAGAAGTCTCTCGTCGTGCGAGTCGACGACGTAGCCTGCGTCTTCAAAAAGCTCTTTCGTATATGCTTCATCATCGCGATTCAATCCACCTGTTTTTAATATGGCCTCGATGTTTGCGTTGATTGAGTCATCACCACCAAAGCCTGACACCATTGTTTCAGGTTCTGGAATTGGTGTGATGTCTTTACCAATAATATCGATATGAACCGTTGCAGTATCAGTGTCGCCTTTTTCGTCTTGAATGGTGTATGTGAAGTCAAAGTCCTGCTTTTCGCCTGCTTTAAGGTCATCGCCCTGATCTGCAGCCTCGAAAGTGAACTTACCGTTCTGCCAGATAGTCAACGTACCTTCATCGAAATCAACAGTCGCTATACCATCGGTAAAGATGAGCTCATTCCCATCCACCTTAGTGATGGAGAAAGCATGCCCTTCAGGATCGCTGTCGTTGTCGAACAACGAACCGCTTATTGTGTCAGTGTCTGAATTGTCAGGAGTTGACCCCTCTTCAACAATGAACTTGTCTGACAAAATGGTAATTTCAGTAATGACAAAATCTGAAGCGTCACCACTTGTTTGATTGTCTCCATCTTTCGTTCGAGGTAGAGCTTCAAACACGACGTAAGCAAACGCTACGTCTGAAATGATCGTGAATTTTCCGCTATTCCCTGAATCAAGCGAAAATTCCTGCACTTTGATGAAATTGCCATCTGCATCGTAAAGCGTGTATTGACCAACTTCAGTGCCATTTTCTTCGGCAAACAGACGTGCAACGCCAAACTCTAACGCCTTAATTGGATTTGTTAAGTCGATCCGCAATGCTTCGGATTGGTCTGTTTCATGATCGTATTCCACTTGATACGGCACGTCTCCAGCACCATCACCACGAGCACTGTCAGCGACACCCATACCATATTGGTTGTCTAGGTGCTCTGAGTCCTCGGTGATAAGTTCTCCAGCAGTATTTAATGAGCCATCTGCGTTTAGAACTTCGCCTTTTTTGAATGCTTTGACAGTGAAGAAGCCATTTCCATCTAGGTTTTCCCATCCATCTGCTTTTGAAGTGGAAAACAGGATGCCATCGCCATCGTCGTTTGCATTCACCTCATTGACGTAAATGTGGATATTGGCGGTGTTGGACAGGTTTGTGCCATCAGTCGCTTTGTATTCGATCTGGACAGAGCCGTTGAATTCACTGTCTGGTGTGAACTTGATTCCGGTCACTTCTCCGTTCTCGGTAACGAGAGAAATAGTCCCCGCATTTTCTGGAACTAGATTAAGAGTCTCTAATCCACTCTCTAGCCAAACAGACAACAAATCGCCATCTAGGTCACTATCGTTTCCTAAAATGTGCTCAAGCGGAATGATGATTTCGTTACCGCTATCGTTATTCACCCAATATGGCTGAGGGCCATCTACTTCAATGTTGTCGATATACGCACCAAAGTTTTTCGTGCTGGTGGTGTCGGCATTGTTCGCAAAAGAAAGCTCGATTTCTGCGCTACTATTCGCTGTGTATTCTGTTGAAACGGTGTACCAGCCATTATTATCAGGACCTTCAATGGTGACCTCTGAGTCTTCAGGCATAACCGTTACGTTTTTGTTGCTGTCTACGTTGATTTTGTAAGTGAACTCGCCGAATTTGAAGAGCATATCGCTGTCATCTTCGTGGTTCGGACGTGGCTTGAAGTCAAATGACAAGGTGTAAAGTTGACCTTCAATAACGCCATCACCCGCATCCAAAGTGCGACTAATGGTGACTGACGTGTCAACAGAACCATGGCTATCTAGTTCAGCGTGACTGTTTCCATCGGATGCCGTGCTGCCACCAACATTACCCGTTTGGATTTCTAAACCGTTGGTGATATCCCAGCCGTTGTACCCATCGACGACCACCCATTTGCCGTTATCTAGAACAACGTTATTGCTGCTTGGTTGGCTTTCAAATGATTCGAAGAAAATAGAACCTGTGTCTTTATAGTCATCTTTAGCAACTGGCGGGTTGTCGTTGTCGATGATTTTTGCACTGTCAGACAGTTGATTGCCTTCCTCAGCCAGCACGATATCCGCTTTCACACTCAAGGTAACATTCTCATCGCCTTCGAACTTGGCATCATCTTTGGTGTTGATAATGACTGTGAAATCGAGACGGTCACCGGAAAGCTCAAGCGGATAGCCTTTTTCTGGGTCAAAGAATGCTTTGATTACGTCGGCGTCTGTGATGGTTCTGCCACCAATTGTAATCGACGTAATGTCATCAGCATCAAACCCATCTTGGCTAGACAGGTTCAGGGTGTAGAGCACTTTTCCTTTCACCGCATTGCCCAAGAACACGGTAAAGTTAGCAGGATTACCTTCATCAGCGTCGTTCAAGCTATTAACTTGCAGAGTCGGACGATCGTCGTCTGAATAGGTACCATCGTCTTTAATGGTGGTTTCCTGGGTGTCAGACTTGTTGGCGGTAATGCCGCTGATCCCATCTAGAGGGATTACTTTCAATGAATAGGTTTCATCGTCTTCGAAGACTGCGTTTGGCTCGTCGGCACTCGTTGTGACATACGCTAGCAACTGAGTCACGCCTGGTGGGACGGAGTAGTTTCCGTCGGCATCCGGGGATATTTCTTCGAATATATTGCGGTCATTCAAAAAGACAACTTTGAAATCGCGAGTATTGTTAAAGTCATTGATGTCTGTTTGTCCGAACTCCAGCTCCAGCGTAAATTTGGCGATCTTGTCCGTTTTTCCATCGATCGCAATGTTATAACAAGCAAAATCGCCTTCATTGACTTCTGTTTTGCCGCTGATTGATATAGTAGGGCGATCATCGTCACCGCCTGGCTTGCCGCCGATCACGCCGTCATCGGAGATGGTCGCGTCTTGGTTACCGGTCAGTACCAGGGATCTGTTATCACCATCAACGGTGATACCGGTATTGGCCGAGACGTTCAGGGTGAAGCTTTCGTCGCCCTCAAAGCGCTTGTCATCACGGGTGTTGAACACCACGTCAAAGTTGGTGTTGCCGCCGCTGATCGCGACGGTGTAGGTGCCGGCAAAGACCGCGTCGATGTCGTCAGCGGTCAACGCTTTGCCATTGATGGTCATGCCGGTGATGTCACCGCGCTCCACGTCGCCCTGGTCAATGCCGAAGTTGTAGGTGAGCTGGCCCGCGACCTTGTTGGACAGATCCACAGTAAAGGTGATGTCCTGGCCTTCGCTGACTTCGCCGCCGCCAGTGACATTAAGCAGTGGGCGGTCATCATCACCGCCAGGGTTGCCATCAATGACGCCATCGTCAGAGAAAACAGCGTTCGCAGACGCGGTGCCGTTGGTGGTGAATTGGCCTTCTGTGACGACCAAGGTTAGGCCCTCGTCCCCCTCGAAGACATTGTCATCGTGGGTTTTGACATTGACCTTAAAGTCAGAGACATCGCCCTCCAGCGTGGCCTCGAAGCCGCCATTGAAGAAGGCTTTAATTTGGTCGCTGTTGAGTTTGACGCCATTGACGGACAGCGAAGAAATGTCGTCGGCGGTAAAGCCATCGGTGTTGCCAAAGCTCAGGGTATACGTGACGTCGCCATCGACTTTCACGTCAACAGGCCCGTTTTCGGTCTCTTTGGTCAAAGACACCACAAAGTACGCTTTATCGCCTTCGCTGACTTCGCCGCCACCAGTGACATTAAGCAGTGGACGGTCATCGTCGCCCTGATTTTTCCCATTGTCGGTGATGGTGGCCGCGCCCACGTTGTCATTGCCAGTGGGGGCCAGAATGTCGGCGTTGACGGTGAGGGTGAAGCGCTCATTGCCTTCATAGACCGGGTTCTCATTGTCGTCGAACGTCGGCACGGAGACTGAGAAGTCGGTGGTGCCGCCAGGCAGCGACACGGTGCCAGTGAATTTACCATTGTGTTGGGTGAGGATCACTGGCGTACCCTCGACAAGCACGGTCAGGGTGCCGTCAGGGTTAAGCGTCAGATCTGCTGCCTCCGCCGAGCGCGGGTTGATCGTCAGGGTGTATTCGACGTCGCGGTCAACCGGGTTGCTGAGTGTGACGTTGAATGATGCGTTATCACCTTCACTCACTTTCCCTGCGTTATCCACGGTCAGCGTGGGGCGGTCATCATCACCGCCAGGGTTGCCATCAATGACGCCATCGTCAGAGAAAACAGCGTTCGCAGACGCGGTGCCGTTGGTGGTGAATTGGCCTTCTGTGACGACCAAGGTTAGGCCCTCGTCCCCCTCGAAGACATTGTCATCGTGGGTTTTGACATTGACCTTAAAGTCAGAGACATCGCCCTCCAGCG
>NZ_JBGONO010000023.1:0-93918 GCF_041439165.1 Enterovibrio sp. FF113
ACGAGTTCATGCAAAATCGCCTTGCGCTATTGGAAGGTATCGCTCGTGGCGAAAGGGCTGTTACTGAAGGAAAGGTAACCGCACATTCAGAAGCCAAGGATAAAATGTCGAAATGGCTCAAATAGTTTGGACTGATTCAGCGCTTTCCGATCTTAACGATATTGCTGAATATATCGCGCTTGACAACCTTCCTGCTGCAAAGCTAGTTGTTCAGTCCGTTTTTGATAAAGTAGAACGACTAGAAACTTTCCCTGAATCGGGTCGAACTCCCCCTGAACTGCCACATTTGAATTATCGTGAAGTGGTCGTCAGCCCTTGCCGAGTATTTTATAAACAAGAAGCTGAGACTGTATTTATCTTGTATGTCATGCGTGAAGAGCGTGAACTGCGGAAGTTTCTTTTGAGTAAGTAAAGCAGCAGGTGTAGACCTTGAGCATCATCGCTTTAAACATCTGCTTCCTTTGCTAAGACGCTCCCCGCTTAAACTGCCCTCTATATTCTCTCGGGGTCAGTTGCTTGTACTGCTTAAATTGGCGATTAAAATTCGACAGGTTTCTGTACCCAATGCTCTCTGCGATTAACCCAATGGGCTTGGTCGTCATTTGCAATTCACTGCATGCATGCCCTAAACGAAGCTTTTTCAAATACGATGAAAAGCTTTCGCCAAAGTGATCGGTAAAGAGGCGTTGAATACTGCTATCGCTGGCGTGGAACGCCCCGCCGAGATCGGCGAGAGTGATGGTTTTCGCGAACTAACGGGACACACATCCTTAAAATGGCAGAAAACCACATCACTTGTCTTTCTACCATTGTGCCCAAATAACACTTCTCCCCTAGGTTTTAGGCAGGAAAGTAGAAGAACCCGCTGAAATTACTGGGAATGGGTGTTTTGCAGGAAGGCGAAAACCACCAGTAAGGTGGTCATTCAAAAATCGGGAGTGGTTTTGGCGATTCTAGCTGGCTGGGAGTCGAAATCCACAAAGTCGCTTTCTCCCGAGTAAAGATAAAGCGCGCTTAATGGATGACTTTGTGCCAATGAGAGTTCCTTTTTGAGCATGTTTGTAGGCATCAAGCCATTCAGCGGAATCAAACCCTAAGCGGTTGAGTATTGGAGGCGTTCTGCTATCAATTTGACCACGCTTATCCTCTCGGCATTGGCGACCTGTCCAATCGACAAGTTCTAGATAATCCATCAACCGAAAAGGGATGCCCTCTGACATGTTTTCTCTCGGGTTTCCAACAAAGGGGAACAATCCTTTTGTGGCAGTTTTCTCATTTTCAATGGCGTTAATTCGCGCTTTGATACTCGTGAAATCGGACGTTTCTGGTGTGGCTGCAATCGCAGCCCTAACAGGGTTTAAATCCACATAGGCCATCGCCGCCGCAAGGGCTTTTTCATCGAGTAACGCTTGGCTTTTGAACCGCCCCTCCCAGAAATGACCTGTGCATTTGTCTTCTCGGTTGGCTTCAGATGCGATGTGTTGATTCAGTAGACGCATGAACCAACTAATCGACATTAATCGCTCACGCCACGTTTCAATCACCGTATGGCAACGCTCAGTTTCTGAGTCGGTGAGTGTATCTTGCGCCAGAAAACGGTGAATCAATGTTGGACCTTGATGAAAAGCCAACCAACGCTCGGCAACGTCATGTGCTGTCAACTGTTTAGATTTGTCAGCATTAATATGGAGCACCACATGATAGTGATTACTCATGATGGCATAGGCACAAATATCAATACAAAATGCGCCTGCTAGCGCGAGTAGCCGTTCTTCAATCCAACCACGACGATGTTCATAGTTTTGCTTAGCAAGTTCATCATATCCACAAAGGAATGAACGACGCACACAACGCGAGACGCAGTGATAGTAAGGCGTAGCGTCAATACTAATGAGGGATGAGCGAGCTTTAGTCATTGAGATATAAGTGACGAGTCGTTGAACAATACGGGGATCATATCGTTCAGCAACGCGGCATTCATCTTGGAGACCTGCCTTTGAGCCTTGAAGCACTATCGTATGAAATTGACAAATTAAAGCTTTTCTTAAAGTGTGTGTCCTATTTGTTCTATGTCCTATTTGTTCTGCATCAAGTGAGGATTTAGTTGCAAGTATCAGAAAGTGAAGCCGCTTTTTATGAATAGTGGGACACTGACTTTGTAGAGTATCTTGTAGAATTTGAATATCGCGCATCGTTCATTCCTTTTGGTGGAATGTGTTTTTTGGCGAAATTCATTAGTTCAAAAGGGTCGATGTGCGCCCTTCTCATTGTTTAGAAAAGAGATTTTGAGGGGGTCAGCTAGAAGCGGGCGTTAAATGTACAAAGGGAGTCGGATGAAAATATTAACGAATATATGTTCTAATGACCTACAGGAAAGCAAAGATTTCTATGCAAATCTTTTAGGTTTAAAAATAAAGTACGAAAGTGATTGGTATATGCAACTTTGCGTGCCAGAAGATTCAGAAGTTGAATACGGAATTATTCAGTGGGATCATGAGCTTGTACCGAAAGAGTATCAAAATTCTCCAACAGGTATGTACGTCACCTTTGTAGTAAGCGATGTTGATGCGACTTATGAGAAAGCACTAAATATGGGACTATCGATTTTGCAAGCACCCCGTAACGAGTTTTACGGTCAACGCCGTTTTCTGGTAAAAGACCCAAACGGCTGCCTCATTGATATATGTACCCCTTGGGAATCCGAGTAATTGCAGTTAATCAAGGCGCTGTTGTCGGATAATTTTTCCGGCACTTTGTGCCACCAAAATCACCGCAAAGCGCGACGTTAGCATTAGCAGAAACCGGAATTTAGTCGAATGAGAAACCTGCAAAAACTGGCTGGAGTTTCAGCTATTTCTGAAGCTTTTATCTATATTCTTGCTTTTATATACTTCGGTGCTTTTTGGTCATACCCATCCACTGGTAGCCCAACAGAAAAAATGGCTTACCTTGCAGAAAACCAACAAATATTTTCAATCATCTATTTCCTAATGTATGTAATATTCGGCGTTTTCCTTGCGGTGCTGGTTATCGGTTTACACGAAAAGCTAAAAGCTACAAAAGACCCAGCACTCGCAATTGGCTCCCTATTTGGTGTTATCTGGGTAGGCTTAGTGATTGCGAGTGGCATGATCTCAACGATTGGTCTTGATCATGCAATCGATCTAATGGATGCAAACCCACAAAAAGCGTTTGATATATGGTCAATAGTTTTTTTGATTACAGAAAGTCTCGGCGGTGGAAATGAGTTGGTTGGGGGGCTTTGGGTTTTATTACTTAGTGTAGTTGCCTTACAAGCTGGGGAGTTTTCGCGAAATCTAAATTATCTTGGTTTGCTTGTAGGCATAGCGGGTATTACTACAGTTTATCCCGACGAAATATTTACCGAAATATTCGGTGTTGCCCAAATTGGCTGGTTTATTTGGTTGGGTATATGTTTGCTACGCCAAGACAATGCAATCGACCGCTAACGCGTAGGCTGAATGAGGTGTTATCCGTCAGTTCTTTTCAGTGTTTAAAATGGGTTAGAGGGAATGGGTTAGAGGGGACAGGCACTTAAAAATCTCCCAACCTTGCTATACTCAAAGTGATAGAATAGTATCACTTTGAGTATATCTTCGAGGTAACACAGATGAAAGTAGAACTGGTAACGTCGTTGAAACGCCAAGCGACCAAAATCTTGTCGGAACTGCACGATAGCAAAGAGCCTGTACTCATCACTGAGCATGGCAAACCCTCTGCTTATCTGGTGGATGTTGAAGATTACGAGTTCATGCAAAATCGCCTTGCGCTATTGGAAGGTATCGCTCGTGGCGAAAGAGCTGTTACTGAAGGAAAGGTAACCGCACATTCAGATGCCAAGGACAAGATGTCAAAATGGCTCAAGTAGTCTGGACTGATTCGGCGCTTTCCGATCTTAACGATATTGCTGAATACATCGCGCTTGACAACCTTCCTGCTGCAAAGCTAGTTGTTCTGTCCGTTTTTGATAAAGTAGAACGCCTAGAAACTTTCCCTGAATCGGGTCGAACTCCCCCTGAACTGCCACAGTTGAATTATCGTGAAGTGGTCGTCAGCCCTTGCCGAGTATTTTATAAACAAGAAGCTGAGACTGTATTTATCTTGTATGTCATGCGTGAAGAGCGTGAACTGCGGAAGTTTCTTTTGAGTAAGTAATGCAGATGCAGACCTTGAGCTTCGCTTCCAACCTCTGTTTTCTTTGGCTATGACGCTCCCCGCTTAAACTGCCCTCTATATTTTCTCGGGGTCAGTTGCTTGTACTGCTTAAATTGGCGATTAAAATTCGACAGGTTTCTGTACCCAACGCTCTCTGCGATTAACCCAATGGGCTTGGTCGTCATTTGCAATTCACTGCACGCATGTCCTAAGCGAAGCTTTTTCAAATACGATGAAAAGCTTTCACCAAAGTGATCGGTAAAGAGGCGTTGAATGCTGCTATCGCTGGCGTGAAATGCCCTGCCGAGATCGGCGAGAGTGATGGGTTTTGCCATATTACGTGCCAAGTAATCACAGATTTTCTCTATCTTGGCGCGTTCTGCATCATCGATTTTGGTTTGACCCAAAGCGGTCGGCAGCAGCGTTTTACTTTGGCTGTCTTGCGCCAATACCGACAACACTTGAAGAAAGGTCGCTAACTGGTCGATTGGGCTGGTGTTGGGGCAATCATCTAAAAGCTGAAAGACGTCTTCTGCCGTTCGTTCCGAGAATTCAATGCAGAGCTTGGAGCGCTCAAGCAATGGGGTGAGGTTTCTCAGTTCCTCACAGCTAGCCATCAATTGTTTAATCCACGACTCGCGAAACCAAACCACATGAGTTTCACATTGCTGTCCTTCAATGTCTTTTGATGTCACGGCATGGGGCAGATTAGGCCCTATCAACATAAGATGGTTGTGAGCGACGGGAGATTCATGGTGCGATACCGCAGCCGTTCCAACAAAATTTCGGTGCAGAGCAAGCTCGTACTCTTCATGACAGTGCCAGAGTGTCGGCTTTTGTACTTGCTTTATCTTTCTATAGCGCCATGAAAAACCTTCACGTCTTGGTGGCTTTTCTAATGCGGTTTTCTTATGTCTCACGGTGATCACTCGGCCTTATTGCTACTGGCCAATTTTAACAGTCTTTCAGACGAGAAAAACTAAGTTGCGGCAAAAGTACCAGTACCTGCCGTCATCGTATCAATCTGCTTTTTTCATCTCGCTATAGTGTTGTTACTCCCACTAAAACGAGGCGAAATGATGCTTAAAAATATCATTCAACTGATTGAAAAAAATAAAGAATACTGGCTTAAAGACCTCACAGGGTTCTATGGAAAAGAATATGGGCTGGGTTGGACAAGTGTCGGTTTTAGCAACGAGAGTGCATTGAAAAGTGCGTTGTACCAACAAGAAAAACAAGACGCGTAGAGTCAAATTCAACGCATCCGATTCGACGAGAGCTAATCACACCTATGGGGATAGTTCGGAGTATCACTGCTTTAATAGCGACCCGATGGGCGCGTTTACTGGCGCGATGCTAGGTGTCGTACCTTTTGCGTGGGGGCGCAACACCTAGCAAATTACCGTGACGGTCACTTGATAACGTTCTCCCTATCAATCAACCGCTGCAATACATTCCACTTCTACTTTTGCACCCAATGCCAACCCATTGGCACCGATTGCACTTCTCGCTGGGTATCGGTCAGAAAAATACGTTTTGTAGATGCCGTTGAACGTCTGCCATTCAGACATGTCTGCGAGTAAGACGGTGCACTTCACCAGATCGCTCATGGCATAGCCATTTGCGCTGAGCGATGTTTTGATGTTTTCCATCGTCTGCTTTGATTCCGCTTCTATTCCGCCCGGAGCTAAGGTGAGTGTGCCCGGCAAAATACCGATCTGCCCCGACAGGTAGAGGGTTTTACCCACTCTTACGGCCTCTGAAAAAGGAAGTGTCTTAGGAAGCACAGCGCCGGAGTTAAGAAACTCGATACCTTCATGCTGTTTTGCCAATACAGGTTGAACAGTGAGAATGCTGAAACCGACCGTGAATAAGATGAAGAGATGTCGCATGTTAGTTTCCTTACGTTTGACTATCGATGCGCGTCGCGGATTAAGCGAGTAAAAACCGACGCGAGAATGACAGCTATCAGCGAGTAAAGAGATGAGATAGCTGGAAGTGAGACGAAATAAGGCAGGGTTTGGATGCAACAGCAGCGTTGAGATGAAAGCCTTCAAAACTGACATGGAGCACTATGGCGCTGGCGGCGCATTGGTTAAACGCGAAAACGCTAGCCCTGTGACTGGCGGCACTATCGTTTACTTTGGCGTTGAAGATTGTGCTGTCGAAGAATCTCGAATTGAAGCGTCTGGCGGTCAGGTGATTAAACCTAAAATGTCGATCGGTGAGTTTGGCTTTGTCTGTGTATGCATGGATACCGAAGGTAACTTGTTTGGGTTGAGTTCCATGATCTAGGCAGGGTGAAAAAAGCGCACTTAAAGTGCGCTTTTCATGTCTGCTACCGCAAAGGTTTATCTACAGAAAACCAGGTAAATACCTTCAAGGGTGCCAATACCTTGCTCTCGGCTTTCTTCTTCAAAAACTGGAAGCTGATATAAACCGTGATGGGCAAGAGATACATAGCAAACGCCAATGCCACTGTGATGATATTTGGATTCGCTGCACTCGCGCTGAGCAGCAATAGATCTATCAAAAACGCAGCGACAAAACAGTAGTAAGTCAGTTTCGCGACGATGGGGAATAACATGCCCTGCTTCTTACACTTTTTAGCGCCGTAATCGACAAGTTGATAGCCAGCCATAACCATGACAACCAAACCCATGAAGGCATACTTCATGTTCCCCCACAGCGAGAAGTAGTGCTGCAGTATCGATTGCTTCGCGCTAATGAAAGCGTCCATGAATGGCTCGATCGCTGAAAGAAAACCTGCCGATGTTCCGTTGCTTAATATCAGATTAAACATGAAAAATAGCGACACAGACACGGCCAATGCGCTTGGAACGGCCAACAGCATGACGCGTTTTGCTGACACTGCCTCTTTCATTGCTTTTTGAACAAGGTATCGAGACTTGTCGATTTCATTTCTTATTTTTTGAAACGTTAGCGGCGAGAGAAAGGGAAATTGCTTGAACAGCACATCATCGTCTTGCTGCGACTCGACAAGGGCTAAAAACGGCATGTTTTCTAGCGACACACCCGCGTGGGGTTGTTCGCTGTTTTTACTTTGCGCACAGCGTTCACCAAAGCGATGGAGGGCGTTATCGATAGAGCGTGATGCCGTCAATTCCAATTTTTCATGGCCGTTTACATACACCGATAGGTTGCCTTTCTCATCACGCATACCGCAAATATGAAAGACGCGCTCTTCGCCTCCCATCTCTAACACCATCCGATTCACGGGCAACACACCTTGACCAGCATCGCCTAGCGGCGCATCCCAAATGACGTGATCAATAAATGCATCTTGGTCCAAAATCGCCATGGCATCATGTGAATTTCGGCGGGCAAGTGCGATTCTTCGCCCTTTACCGGCCATGTTAATCGCCCAAACGTCAGCGTCTCGCGCGGTGCAGTGAAAATGCTTTTTTGCCGCGGCATCCTCATCGTTGTTTGGCAGCACAACCCAACTTTCTTTGCTTGTTCGCTGGGGAGGTTGAACGCCCATACCAACGCCGACGTATTTCCACGCTTGCAAAGACACGAGACGGATTGACGTTTCAAAGTACGCTTCATGTGTTGCTTTTAGCGCACTAATAAATGCATTGAATGCGTCACTTAACTGAATATCTAAGCCCGATTTCACGACTGCTCCACGCTGTATTCCGGCAATAAAAGTGGGGGCATCATGGGGCAAGGAAGGAGAAAAAACAAAAGCTAAAGGCTGACAATTTGCTGTAAAAGCATAGTGATGAAGAAATACACAGGAAATGGCTATGGTTCAACCGCCAAAAACAAGAAAAGCACGCAGCGTGCAGGTAACCCCACGTGGATGAGAGCAAGCAGGGAACAAAGGCTCCCTGCTGAATGCGACTACAGGCTTGCTACAACAGCATTGTAGTATGACTGAGGTGTTACCTCGTCCACTGCGAGTTGACCTGCAACATTGGCACGAACAGACGTGATTACGCCTTCTTGGTTCGCTGCTTCTACTTCTAGAATTTCCAACATAGCATTAATGTGTTCGCCAGAACCTTTAGAGGTGTCTTCCATCATTTGGTCAAAGTTGTTCTGGATGAACATGGCAGCTTTCACTTCGCTACCTTCACATGTTCCTTGCGAAGAGATATTAGACGATACAGCCGTTGTACCCAAATCCCAGATAACGTTTGAGATACCTGCAGCAGCAGGAATATCGTTAAAAATCATTGCTCCAATACCACATTGTGTCCAAGGGTTAATTCTTTCTTTGTCCTCGGCAGCAACATTACCCGACATAAAAGCAGCAGCGACAGCTAATAGCGCAATTTTTTTCATATTATTCACCAATAAATAGATAAGTTAGCGGCATACTCAAATCCTTCGTCATAACGAACAGTGGTTCTGAGATCAAACGCTTGATGATCAAAGAAACGTTGTTCCCACGCTAAATGATTATTGTATTGCCATTTTTTGTTTATATTAAAATAACCGCCTAATTTCATTGAGGTAACCCAATAAGGAGTCACGGTTAAGACTCCCCCAATTTCTGGTCCGCTAAACAGATTGATATCTTTTAGTGAATTAATTTGTATATCTCCCGCTAACGCCAAATGGCTAACGAGACTGTCAAAGGTTTTCCAGCTTTTACCGACAAAGCCTTTGAATGAGGTATCTGAACAATTTATACAATTTAGTGCCGTGGGCTTGTAGCCAGCGGATATCCCCCAAGCCAATTGACTATCACCAGGTAGCCCAGTTTGGGAGACATTTAAGTTGATAATATCGATGAGAGTAAACTCTCGTAGTCGAACCGAATTATCCTCTTTGGTATAGAGAAATGTCAGGTCAAAGGTATTCAGGGCTGAGTCTGGAATCCTTGCGGAATTCATGTTTAACAGGTCGTAATAGTTGGCGCGGAACCTAAGTGCCAATGCTTCTCCAAACGCCTCGTTGTAGATTGCTGAAGCTTGAAGCATTGTCGTATTCTGGGCGTTGTGAGGTGGCGTTTGTTTGGGTTCAATCCACTCAGTTTCTGATGCAGGCAGGCTAAACCGTAACGCTAGGAGTGCCTTGAGTTTTGCCGTTTGAACATCGTTGAGACCCTCATTTTTTACATCGATAAATGCGTAATAGTCATAGAGCGTATCGACGATCTGTATGACTTCATTGTGTGAATGATCATCAAATTGCTGTTGAATCTCTGATGTCGGAGTGTCAACGATACGAGCGATCGTTTCCTGCTGGTCTTCATTGAGTTGAGCAAAGCGCTGATAGAGTTGCTCTTGGCGTGATTTGTGATAGATAACGTCATCAACAAATGCGTTTGTTTGGGGTTTGTTCAACATCATGACAATATCGAATGGCATTACCCAGAGTTTTCCCTCGGCGATCAATGGTTTCTCCATCACCATCTCTAAAACTTTAGCTAGCTGATACGCACAGTTTTCTGTGAAGAAATAGTACGTCATGCTGCTATTTTCCAACTCCCAGAGATGGGCAAGCAAGAAGTTAACCTTTTGCTGTGAAAGGCGTAGCCGATACTCCCACAAGTCTCTCAGCTCAGATTCGTTGTATGTGAGGTTTTGGTGATGGTATTTCTGGTTAGTAAACTGGCCTGAATAGCCGCCAGTAATGCCCTTGTAGATATAAACAAGCTTGTTATCTTCATCCGGTACACGAGCGCCATAATTGAATGTGTTGTCGAGAAACTCGTGATTTTTAGCGCTGTTAAACTTCAGTAATACGTGCCCGTACATAGAGGCGGGATTGCCGAGATAACCACTGGCATAAACCAAACTGACGCTTTCTGCGGAGAATGCCTGCATATACGTTTCGTATTCACGGCAATCGACCTTTGGGAACGGGATGTTGGGCAATACCTGCTCAAGCCACATTTTTCTCGCGGGAAAGCGGCACTGTGTTTGAGGCTCTAACGTGAAGGCGTCTAACGTCGCGGAAAGTTCCGCTGCTGCATTGTATTTTCCATCAGGTGATAGAAAGAAATCAGCACTGTTTATCAGGCTTTCTGAGCCGAACCAGCTGGGTTCATGATGTAGAAGATTTTGCCATGTCGGATTTTTGTGGAGGTTAAAGATATGACGAGGTTCACGGCCATCTGCACTGGCTGTGAAAGAGGCAAGAAAATGTAACGCAATGAGACTCATATATACAAAATATTGCTTGATATGCTGCTTCTTATTCGTTCGGCAGATTTCTCCTGAGTAAAACACAACACGCATGTTTTTTCGAGGTTTTAACGCTGTTATCACACATTTTTTTACTAAATTTGTCGTCAAAATAGCTATATTTTCGCTTCATACCCAAGGCAGAGTACTGACCCATCTAGGGTAGGATCGTAGAAAGCCCATTGAGGGTAATATGCAGCTTGTTCATTTTACTCGTTATGGGGCTTGATATGCATGGCAGCAAAAGCTCGCTATACCAGCTTGCCTATATGAACCCGACTAACTTGAAATCTACCGCTACCGCAGAGCATGTAGCTGGACCTAACCGTCTCATTGCTCTACTCAGATGGAACAACGGGAACAGCCGCCATTTCCTCGACGCTGATTGAAATTACCTTGCCAGAATGCATCGTCAGTGCGCATCGCTATTTCTACTGTGAACGACAGCACAGCTGAAAACAGTGAGACTTTCACCATCGATGCATGGTCAAAAGAAGACAAGAGTGACCTCAGCACTCTCTCATTCCAAATATCTTTAACTAGATCAATATCTTGGTATTGAAATTTATATTATTTGATAATGAGTCGAACACCTATTAATCATCAGGGAAAAGTATGGTATCGCAAAAAATAGAGTTGTTAGCGCTGTTATCAAAAGAGTGTGAAGCTTACGCATCCATTCCCACCAGTGAGGATCGAAAAAAGCGCGAGAAAAAGTGCTTTATAAATGGCCTAATGACAGCATGCAGATTCGTTGGCATCAGTTTCGAAGAACTAACGACAATCGTCGAATCCATGCCCAAGCAAGCAGAGTTCAATGACCTTGATGAGCAACTGGCTATCCCAACATATGTGCGAAACAAGTTGGACATTAAACTTTAGTCGTCGGCTGCTCCGAGATCGCGGTGTTTAGGTGAGGGTTCTATCTGTCATTTAAGCGTTAGATCAGAAAAAAGCGCACCTAGAGGGTGCGCTTTCACTGTCAATCCACAGAAACTACGGGCGCAGTTTCAGCACCTTATCAATGTCTTCAGCTGAATGACGTTCAGGGACTTGTTCCCATGCTTCACCAAAAGAACGATTCACAACCCGGCCACGCTGCACACCCTCACGGGCATCTAACTGTTTTGCCCAACGGACCACGTTGGTATACGTGTTCGCTTCCAAGAACTCAGCGGCATCATATAAGCGGCCAAGCACGAGGCTGCCATACCAAGGCCAAATAGCCATATCTGCAATCGTGTATTCTTCACCAGAAATATAAGTGTTGTTAGCAAGCTGCTTGTCCAATACATCTAACTGGCGCTTCGCTTCCATCGCAAAGCGATTAATTGGGTACTCTTGTTTCACATCGGCGTACGCATAGAAGTGACCAAAGCCACCACCAAGGAATGGCGCTGAACCTTGCGCCCAGAAGAGCCAGTTCAAGGTTTGCGTTCTTGCAGGGCCACTTGCTGGCAGGAATTGACCGAACTTTTCAGCCAAGTGCACAAGAATAGAAGCGGATTCAAACACGTTGATAGGATCTGTACCTGTTTTATCAACCAGTGCGGGTATTTTTGAATTGGGGTTTACACCGACAAACCCTGATGAGAATTGCTCTGAGTCACCAATGTTGATCAGGTACGCATCATATTCCGCTTCTGTAATGTCAAGTGCTAAAAGCTCTTCAAGCATGATGGTGACTTTCTGACCATTCGGGGTGCCGAGCGAGTAAAGCTGAAATCCATGTTCACCGACAGGTAAATCCCGATCAAACCTTGCGCCTGAAACAGGGCTGTTAATATTTGCGAATTTGTTACCCGTGCTTGCTTCATTTGCCCAAACTTTTGGCGGTGTATATTGGTTATCGCTCATGGTTTTTCCTTAAACATCAATGATAGGCTAGTTAACCGACGAGCCTCAAAGTATGGTTTGGTTACCGAGAAGTTCTCGTTGAACGAGCACTTTGAGGTTGCGCTGGTCTAGTTCTTTAATCTCCAGACAAATCACACTCTAGCATTAGCTTTCCCTCAATAACAAAACGTAAGCGTGATATTACAACGTTAGGTGACTAGGTATCGCAGGGAGAGGAAGTCGGCACGGTTGGACGAACGGGAAGTGCCATCAACAAACTCGCTCACCTCAATGATTCTGTGCTTACTGTCGCGCCTTACCCTTGGCGAATAACCACCGACGCCCAAGGCTGGATGTGGATGTTTTATCTTGATCCTGCAAGTGAATTCAAAGCGTGTCGCGAGCAATGTATGCCTCGACGCGTTAAAAATCTTGGAAATTCGAATGTCGCGGTATGCTTGTGATATCAACCTAACACGGAGTGTTCAGTCATGTTTTTTCGCATTACAAGCCTGTTAGTGGCTGCGGGTGTCATCGCGCTCATTGTTCTCCCCGACGCGCCTGATTCTTTTCGCTGGATGGCATGGGTTTATCTTATGGTGATGTGTGGCATTGGTATGGTTGCCATGAATGCGCCGAGACTCCTTCGCTGGTTAGACGAAAAAAAAGCTGAATTGAAATCGAGGCTTAAACGCTAGCTATTTCACACCATTAGCCATGTTTCGCATTGATGATGCATTCCATGTAGAGAAACAAAGATATCCTATAAATGATTGTCTTAAGGCTTCAACTTGTTGAATATAGACCAATTTATTATTTTTTGTTTGTCACAAAGATCGGCGTGTTATCAACGCGGAAAATGGAGCGATACATTGAGTTTTGCAAAAGTCTTAGCCTTTTTTGGACTGATGTTTTTGAATGGCTGTGTGGGTATCACGGATAACACAGATAAAAAAGTCGATGATTTTTATGGGCGCTTTCACGACAATGACGTGAAAGAAAAGTATCCGTACTTAAAGGATGAACAGCGCAATAAAGTGGGTATAAGAGAAGCATGGGGAGAGCCTTTGTTGATCGCCAAAAATGCGCATGGTGGAGAACGATGGATTTATCCTTACAAAACCTTTTATAAAGGCATTGTTGTTTGGGCGGTTGTCATCCCCATCCCTCTCAAGCTCCCAATGGGGGATCTAAGTGTTCTGGTTGATTTCGAACAAGACAATGTAAAAACGATGAGCAGAGAACGAATAGCGGGTGACACTTATGCTTGCGGTCCCGGTATTTGGATCGCGTCGGCCTTATCACCAAGCCACGATAACAAGTTTTGTTGGTGGGACGAGTAGCCCTATTCATCAAGCCAATTAACACCCTGAAATCTTCGCCCGATAACACTTACTCGCCTCATCAAACACAAACGTTAGCGTGTTTCGAATGCTTGCCAGTTCATCATCCTGATAGTGTGAAACATAGAGCAATTGGCTGAGGTTTTCTTTGGCGATCAATTCCAAGGTGTTTTTCATGAGCCTGCGGCCGAGGTAATCCAAGCCTTGGTAGGGTTCGTCCAAGATCAGCAAGGTGGGGTGTTTTACAATGGCGCGGGCGATGAGTAGCAAGCGTTGTTGACCGTATTCCAATTGGCGAAACGGGGTTTTGACGTACTGGCCCATATGGAGGATATCCAGCCATTCTTTGGCAAGCTCTCGCTCTTTGCGTGTGGGTTGGTTGTACAGGCCGATAGAATCATAGAAACCCGAAATAATCACTTCTAACGCGCTGCAATTAACCCGATATTGCAGGTGCAAGGCTGACGACACCATGCCGATGTGCTTTTTGATTTCCCAGATGGTTTCGCCAGAACCACGCTGCTTACCGAAAATGTGAATGTCATTGCTGTAGCACTGCGGGTGATCACCAAAGATCATGCCGAGCAGGGTACTTTTGCCACAACCATTCGGGCCTTTCACTTGCCAATGTTGGCCTTTATCGATGCGCCAATTCACCTCGGTAAAAATGGTTTTTGCGGTGTATTCCACGTGTCCGTGTTTGAGCTCAAAGATGGGGTTCTCAAAGGGAGAATTGTGCTGATGACGGCGAATCAACGTCATCATGTCATCGCTTTGTTCTTTCGATTGGGCCTTGATTTGCGTGATCACTGGGTGAGTGTTCCACGCGTTCTTGTCCATTAGGCCTTCTAGCTTGCCGTGGTTGAACAGAGCAATGTGGTCGACCCATTCTGGCATGTCTTCTTCGCGTGAAAATGTCACCATCATTGGTACGGTTTGCGACAGGGTTGTGAGGTAGTGTGCTAATGCCGCGCGATGCGCCACATCTAGGCCGCTGAAAGGATTATCCAATACCAGAAAATCAGGTTGGGTTGCCAGTGCACGCGCCAGCATCACGCGTCGGGTTTCTCCGGTCGACAATACCCGAAAGCCGCTGTCTGCAAGATGATAGAGATCCAAATCGTCGATCAGTTGCTGCGTCAGCGCTTTATTATTCAGGCTGTTGGCGTAGATCAGATCGTACACCGTGGTGCCTGTGTCGATGCGGTCCAGGAAATCAGTATCGTCGTGGGCGATCTCGTCATCCAGCAATCGCTGCTGCGTGACTAACGAAACTTGGGCAATGTTGCCTGCGCCTTTTTCTAGCGTGCCGGAAAATGGCAATTCGTCACATAGTAAGCTACCGAGCAGCGATCCAATGTCGCCCTCTGTGCTGAAAACGGCCCAGGATTGCTGATCGTCAATCACCCAACTGCCAATGTTCAATGTCGATGTTGCGCCGCTTGCGTGAACGAGTTCAAACCTGAATTCCATGGTTAACGTGCATCCTTTATAGTGCTTTGTTTTTTGCGTTAAGTAATAGGTGTTGCTCAATACAGACTACAGTAAACATTCTCTGCGCCCATGGCTATGTGCCAGTGTCCTAACATAACAGACGTAACATACAAAGAAGCCATGACGAGGAAGAGTGGATTGTTTGAAAGTGTGTATTAGAGGGTTTATGTAAGAGATTGGGCGTGGCTAGAAACAAAAGACAGGGAAGCGGTGGCGAAAATGACATGAAAGGGGGGAGAGAAAAATAAAAGGACAGGCAAGATAGAGTCCGCATAGAAATAACCCTTACCTGTCCTAAATGCAAAGTGCATTAAAAATGTTTCACTTATTGCAAAGGACTTCCCTGTGGATTTACCAAAATGTCATCAAGGTACAACATGATGTCAGTAAATTCTTTGTGGTAATGAATGGAATCAGTCGATTCATTACTGGTTTAATCGCGCTACGTTACTTATTTATGAGTAAGTGAAAGTTTCTTTCTGTCAATGATATTGATGGAAAGATTACTTTTATGCGTATCGAACAAGCGATTGTTTAATAAAGATTTCATGGTTAATTCCGTTTAACATGAATAGCGATGCTATCGTCCAGTAAATGCACGAAAAAAGTGCGCACTTACGTAATAGGTTGCCAGCGAAGAAATAATACCGATAACTGCAACAACAAACCCGATTAACTGTTACTACAAAATACAGATGATCGGTACAACATATACAGTTAGCTGTTACGACAATTTCTCCGCCAGCGTTTTTCTTTGTGATTAACTCTCGTTGCTATGGGTTAATCTTTATTCAATTCCCGATCTATTAAAAGCGATTTCTATCTCAATATGGCGATAGTGTATTCAGATTGAAACACCACTGTCGGGATATTTAATACATTTATTGGTGTTATACGTTGTATTTCCAAAAGATGTGGGGAGGGGGCTCCCCATTATCTATATGATTTATTTGTAATTAATGGTTCTATCGAGAATGATCAAGTGGTTTCAGGAGGCATCAACACATATTTGGTTGGAAAGCTGGCGTTTCACGAGAAACAACAACAAATCACGAACCGATAGTGGGGTTGAGTAGAAGTAGCCTTGCGCACACTCAAAACCTTGGTTGAGTAAGTAGGCTACTTGCTCATGGGTTTCCACGCCCTCTGCGACAACCGCCATGTTGAGCTTGTCGGCAAGGTACTGCACCACATTGAAAATCGCTTTAGCGTCTTCATCAATGGGTAATGCCTGAGTGAAGTGTTTGTCGATTTTGATTTGGTCAAAGCCATAAGTCATCAAGTATTCAAGCGAAGCAAAGCCAGTGCCGAAATCGTCCAAGGTCACTGTCACACCTGCGTTTTTGAGCCATTGACGGGTTTGGCTGCTCGATGCTGTGTCAAACATCTGGGTGGACTCTGTAATTTCAATATCCAGATATCGCAGCGGCACATTGTATTTTGTCGCCGTGGCCAAAAGATCAACGATAAAGCCTTCGGAAACAAGCTGTCGTGGGGATACGTTGACGCTGAATCTAAAGTCTTCTGGCAGTTTATCGAGCACTTGACTCATGTCAGAAAAAGCGCGATGCATCACTTCTCTTCCCAGTGCCACTATCAAGCCGTTTCGTTCAGCCTCTTCAATGATTTCAACATGTGTGTGTGTTGTATTGTTCAGTCGAAGTAGGGCTTCACAGCCAGTGATGCTTCCTGTTCTCATGTTGACCTTGGGTTGGTAAAGCAGATTGAAATCTTTGTTTTCTATCGTCTGTTGTAGTGCTTTGCGGACGGCTTCTTGCCGAGTTCTGGCTAAATCTGCTTGTTTGTCATAGAAACGAATGCATTTTCGGCCTGCGTCTTTGGCGACATATAACGCGATGTCAGTGGCATGAGAAAGCTGTCGTGGGTTTTGGCCATCAGTGGGGAAGAACGCGACGCCCAATGAGCAAGAGATATGGTGTGTGCCTCCGGGTAACTGCTCGCTCAGTGAAATAGTCAGCAGGGGACTCAAAAGCTTCAGCACAATGTCATGGTCCTTTTTGTTTGGCAAAATAAAGACAAACTCATCGCCCCCTGTTCGGCTAATCGGCGTGCCTTTGGGTAAATGTTCTTTGAGCGTGTTGGCGAGGGTCACCAAAAGGGCATCGCCGGTTTGGTGTCCGTAGGCATCGTTGTAACTGCCAAAGTCGTCAATATCGAGTGACACGATGGCGAATGGCAATGCTTGATCGCATCGCTTGGTCAGTTCAGCAAGAAGAGCGCGACGGTTTGCCACATTGGTTAGGGGGTCAATTTCCGACAGTGACTTCAACTCGGATTTCGCGGCTTCTAGATCTGTCATGTAGCTCGTCGCTTGCATGACAGAGTTGTTGTAGGCATCCACCAAACGACCAAATTCGTCGCGGTCATGGCCTTTTACTTTCTGGATAGTGGTGTTTTTTTGTTGACCAATTCGGGCACTTTCATCGATAGATTCGATAATGCTGGAGAGGGGGCGGCCTATCTGTTTATGGAAGAAAATTGTCAGAATGATCGCGACCAGCAACACTTCGCCCAGCGTCGATAGCCCGATGGTCCACAGCAGTTGAAGAAATTCACGATGCGTTATTTGATAGTTGACGTTGCCGATAAGGTAGCCCACGGGCTCATCGACATATTGATTGTCTCTGTGTATTTGGAAAATCAGAGGATAGGTCACTTCGCCATTCGGCGGCGTTGATAAGAAAACGTCCGTCCATGACGCGTCAGCGGAACTGTTGAGCGGTACTATATCCGTAATGGTATCTTTGTAATTATCGAGTAGCGCAATCCCATGAAACAGTGTGTCATTTTGAAAGCTCTTCAGTAGTGAATAGCCCTGTGCCGAGTCTAAGTTGAATGCGGCATAAGCGGCACTGTCTAGGATGTTTTCAATCCGCAAGCGCGCAGTTTGTTCTTTCTGATCATGGAGTCGATTAAGTTGTACTGAAGCAATAATGACGCTCAATAGAGTACCGCCAATGATGCTTACTAACATCACGGATGTGACAAACCGTCTGAGAAGCGGTGTGCTGGCGTTCGATATTTTCTGCATTATTGCTGCACCTATTTGGACGTGGGTAAGGTCGCTTTACAAGAACGCTCGTAGAGTTTCGCTGAATCGTTACCGATGCAAATGCGATGGAGCTCGCCATTTTCTCTTAGGGTTTTGTATGCCGTTTTCAGATTATCAATGACTGCTTGATCAGAGTTCAGGCTCATCGCCAAATGCAGTACCAAAGGTTTGCTGGGTTGTCCGAGATAGAAAAATGGCTTCAGACTCTGATCGGCATTTTCGCTGTAGGCATAAATCGACCAAAGTCCTGTCACATAGTCACATTTTTTTGCGTTGAGGAGCGTGAGATTGAGAGCCGGACGTGCGATACCGCCATTATCGGTGCGATAAGTCGCCAGCACGCTTCTGACGGATAAAAGATTCTTGTTGGGTTCGTAGCCAAGGCTTTTTAGATATTGATACGAGTGCGTGTCAAGCTCTGAGCAAACTCGAAATTTTTTGGCCTCTTCAAGGGTCGGTACATTCAGATCGTCACGGCGTTTTAGGCCGATTAACGAGGATCGCTCTAACGCATACAATGCGCCAACCCAGTGGAAAAGCGCGGCACGCTCTTCGGAATAGGCCAAAGAGAAAATGGCGACATTCGTTTCTTTCTGTGCTTTTTTGTAAGCACGCGCCCAAGGCATCACTGCAATGGTGGCTTCGTTATAGCCTGCTTTGTCCAAAATGGCGTTAACCATATCAACGGCTTTTCCCTGAAACTCACCGCCGTCATTGATGGTTTGAAAGGGTGGCAGTATTTCGGACACAACACGCAGTGGATGGGGTTCACCGTTCACCAGTGTTGAAATTAAAAACGTTAGCGATAGTAGAAAAATTCTCATAAAAGGTAGCTTGTCTGTCCCCGTAATTTGACGAGCAAAGTCTTGATAATATGGCGTCAAATCTTGCTCGCTGGCTTTCGTATCCCGTAATAGTAAAGATCCATCCCGTTTTGAATTGTCTCGTTTTCGGTAAATACCACAAACTTAATTCACGACGCGATAAAAGCGATTAAGGCAGAGGAATCAATATTGAGACTTCTTTCATTGCTGGCATTTAATATTGATTATGCATCCAAGATTTTGTCGATGAGGGAAGATAGAAATGTGAGATAACAAGGCGAGAGATAGAAGACAAAAGACAGCGAGAAAAAAGAAAGGAAGCCAAAAAGGCGACAAAAAAGATAAGAAAGATAAGAAAGATAAAAGTATGACGATGTGACATTGAAAAAGAAGCAATCAGCGCCACGAGAACGTAGCGCTGGAGGATTGGCTTACTTCGAAAAGTTCTCTTTGAAGTAGTCGATGATGTCGTCTGACTCATACATCCATTCAACTGAACCATCATCATGGGCAATACGAAGGCATGGCACCATGCCTCGTCCACCTTGCGTCACCAGTGTGTTGTGCGCTTCTCTGTCTGCGCCAACATCAACCAGGTCAACGTCTAGGCTCATCATTTTCAGTGCCGCACGTACTTTGACACAGTATGGGCAAAAGGTTTTGTGATAAAGGCTATGAGCGCTTAGGTTTGGCATTCTTGTTCCTTAAGGTTTGATAGAGCAATTTGTGGGTGACTCCGAGTGCCTCGAAGCGATCAAGATATAATCAAGGCGCATTCAAGGCATTGCGGTTTTGTCGTACAAACGTTTATCTTGCCTATGTTTAGACCTGCCATCGAGCACTTTCTTTTCATGCCAATCGTTCACACTATTCCTGCTTCATGGTCAGGGTGAGCGAATATCGATAATGCAGCGCATTGAGTAAGTATTCTGGGTGCACACTGGGGCTCCAAGAGTCGTCCCCGCCTACACCCATATGATGGCCGTCGATACGTAAATACAAGTGGTCATCTTGTACCAATTCATGTTGATGCTTGGCGTCGGCGAGGCTCTCTTGGCTGTAGCGGCTCACCGAGAAATGGAATAAGCCCAGGATGCGCAGGTTGTCGATATCCATTTGGCGTACATCGCATCGCAGTCCGTTTTCCGACGGAAAAATATAGGGGGTGTGCATGTCATCAATATGGGCGAGGTATCGGCTGACCATAGCGGCTGATTTACGGTCAGGGTAATTCTCAAATGGTCCTCGCCCGAACCACGCGACAGAATCGGTGAGCGGCAAGGCAAGTTCTAGTCCAACGCGAGGCAGCGGGGGCATACCTGGTGCGACGTTCACGTCAACGGTCAGCAATATTTCTCCAGACACATTCACTTCATAGCGCCAAAGGGTGGTGATCACCATCGTGTCGCCAGAAAAATAGCCATGATGAGAGCGGATCTGAATTTGGTCGCTGAGGACATCAACGGTGTTAAATAGGTTTTCATGACGCAACGAAAATAGCCCTGCCTCTTTCCACTTATTGAGCCAAGCATGGGGGTCGGGGTTATCGGCTTCACTCGCACCGATATCATTGTCGATAGGTGGACGAATGAAATTGTCTTTGGGCGCATCGAGTAACTGTTCTTCACCATCAATGAGCCATTGCACTAAATGCCCACTTTGTTTGTCGAACCCTAGCTCAAAATGCTCGCCGCGAATCGTCCAATGATCGGTATCTTCGAACACCTCTGGCAGCCGGTCTGGTGAAATGTCGGGTAGCGGTATGCTTGAATTAACCGGTAAGGCGAGTTGAAACCAACCAATCAAAGTGCCTTTGTCCGCCCAAGGTTCTGGTTCTGACAGTACAACCTCGAGATTTACAAAGTAGGCTTTGCCAGGCTTGGCATCGGGCAGGTGTTCTAAAAGTGTGTGTTGGCTGTCTTCACCAAGATGCAGGTGGAGGGCCTCTTCCCCGTTAGCGATCTGCTTGCCATTCTCTTGCAATGTCCAACGAAGGGAGAGTGCTTCCGGTGGATGAAACACGTATTCATGGCGCAAGGTAACGCTCAGAGGCGAAGCGCTGTTGAGCGTGTAGCCAAAGCGTTGCTGATGGTATTTGGCTTCAAAAGCGGACGGATGAGGGGTTCTGTCTGGAAACATGAGTCCGTTGATACAGAACTGCCTGTCGTTGGGTGTGTCGCCAAAATCGCCGCCGTAGGCCCAATGCTCTTGATCATGTTTCTGATTTGAACCTTGATCATCTTTCCGCAAAAGGCCTTGATCGACCCAATCCCAAATAAACCCGCCTTGTAGGCGTGGGTAGCGTCGGAATGCATCCCAATATTTGTCGAAACTGCCAAGGCTGTTTCCCATGGCGTGGGCATATTCGCATAAGATCAACGGGCGATCTTCGTTCGGTAATCCGATCCATTTTGGCAATGCCCACTTGGGCAACGTGATGTTGTCTTGATCTTGTTCGACTCGCGCATACATAGGGCACACAATGTCGGTGGCTTTTGTGTTTGCACCGCCACCTTCATATTGCACGGGTCGACTAGGATCGCGATGTTTTACCCACTGGTACATGGCATGGTGATTGGTACCAATGCCGGACTCATTGCCCAGCGACCAGATAATAATACAGGGGTGGTTTTTGTCACGCTCGACCATGCGAGTCATGCGCTCCATGTAGGCACTCAGCCATTCGGTATTGTCAGACAACTGGCACATGGGCACTAAGCCGTGCGTTTCGATATTGGCTTCGTCGACCACGTACAAACCGTATTTATCACACAGTTGATAAAAAGCGGGGTGATTGGGGTAGTGCGAAGTACGTACAGCGTTGAAGTTGTATTGCTTGATGAGTTTGATGTCGCTTTCGATGTCTTCAACGCGTTGAACGTAGCCGTGTTCGTGATGAAATTCATGACGGTTTACGCCACGAATAAGCGCAGGTTGTCCGTTGATCGTGAGTTGCCCGTTGATGATCTCAACCTGACGGAAGCCAACGTTACACGCTTCAATGTCGATAGCTTCGTCGTTCTCGTCCAGTAAGGTGACAACCAGTCGATACAGGTGCGGATCTTCATCGCTCCAAAGTCGAGGGCAGGAGATGGTGATTTGATGCTCAACGCGGTTAGACCAACTGCCTCGCTCGTCGATCGGGCGCTCGCCACAGCGTGATATGACAGGGCCTGAAATATCAACACCCTCATCAAACAGCTGAATAGCGACGCGATCATGGATACCACGCAAGGTGGTGGTGACTGACAATATGCCGATTTGATGAGTAGGGTCAAGGCGAGTGTTAACGTCGAAATCGACAATTTGATTTAAGGGTTTTAACCGAAGAGTGACATCGCGAAAAATACCACTCAGCCACCACATGTCCTGATCTTCAAGGTAACTGCCGTCGCTCCAACGTAGCACGACAGCGGTAAGTTGGTTTTCTCCGGCGGTGGCATGTGGGCCTAAATCGAATTCTGCGGGTAAACGGCTGTCTTGGCTGTAGCCAACAAAGTGGCCGTTGCACCATAAATAAAAGGCAGCGCCGACACCTTCAAAACACACAATAATCTGAGATGTTAGCCGTGATTCTGCCAGCGAAAACGTGGTGCGATACACCCCTGTCGGGTTGTGCTCTGGCACGATGGGAGGAATGGATTCAAACGGATATTGCACATTGGTGTAGATAGGAATGTCGTCTGTTCCCTGACGTTGCCAATTCGACGGCACGGGCATGTTTCGCCATTCTGAATCATCAAACTCGCGGCACACGGACAACGGTGGCACAGACTCAGGCATATCAAACAGAGCAAATTTCCATTGTCCGTTCAGTGATAGGCGGTTTCGCGAGACAGGAATGGCGTTGCCTTGATCGTCTAATGCGGCCTCTATGCTGGGGTAGGAGGACATCGGGCAATGGGCAGGTAGCCGATTCAGGTGAGTGATCGATGGGTTTTCCCAGTGACGACGGCGTATCAACTCTGTATAGCGGGTCATACTGTGCTTCTCTTTATCTAATGCGTCATGGTTCGTGTTCAAAATCATACCAAGGTGAAGGACAACAGCATGGCACTTTCCGGGTCCATTAATGGCAAGCTTAGTCCAATTTGGATCAGCTGATCACCTTGAATCGTCAATGGTTTATCCATCCAGACAGGCTTATGCTTCATGGTGTGGGAAAATGCGGCAGGTGAATCGAGCACTTCGACACGGTAGCGTTTGTTCGCGCACAACACAGGTAAACGAAGTTGTCCGCTAAGGGCGTATTGCGGCATAGCAAGTTGCGCGACAGCGAGCAGTGTGACGGAATCATCCATCACGCCATAAATGCGGGTGTTGGGATCGTGTGACGGCAGGTTGAAGCATTTACCATGATGCAGTAACGGTCGGTATTGCTTGTGTAAACCTATATAGCGGGCAAAAGCGCGCAATTCGTTGTCTTCCAGCCCGATGGGGTCAAGTTCTGCGCCCATATGACCGAACAAAGCGGTGATACCGCGAAGTGACATATCGTGGCAACGACGTGTGGTGTGACTTTGGCGCGGACCAATGTGACTGCCCATCACTTCTGGCGGGAAGAACAGTTGCATGCCCTGCTGAATACGTTGGCGTTCAAGCGCATCATTGCAATCGGATGTCCAAAATCGGTGGGTGCGCTTTAACACTTCATAGTCAATGCGACCCCCGCCAGATGCGCAGGATTCGATTTCCACATAGGGGTGACGCGCTCTCAAGTCATCGATGAGTTGATAAAGCGCGAGTGTCTGTAAGTGATAGGCTGGACGAGAATCATGGCCTGCCTGCACGAGTTCACGGTTCATGTCCCACTTCAAGTAAGCAATGTTGTGTTCGGTTAGCAGGGCATCGAGCGATGACAAGAGATAGTGGTAGGCGTTCTGATTTTGCAAATCGAGCACAAATTGATAGCGGCCTGAGGGTTGTGTGTACCCCAATGTATCAAGCCCTAGCATCCAATCAGGATGGTTGCGGAACAGTTCGGAGTCTTTGCTGACCATTTCCGGTTCTACCCATAAACCAAACTCCATCCCAAGCTGATTGATGTGATCGATCATGGGCGTAAGACCATCTGGGTATTTACGTTTGTCGACTTGCCAATCACCGAGCGCGCGGGTGTCGTTATCGCGGTTAATAAACCAACCATCATCAAGAATAAAGCGCTCGACGCCGAGACGTGCAACTGCGTCGGCCATTGCCATAATTCGCCTTGGCTGGTGGTCGAAGTAGATACCTTCCCATGTGTTGAAATGCACTGGGCGAGCGCTAGATGGCGGAAATTGCAGCAGCGATGAACGTACATATTGATGGAATTTTTGCATCATGCCGTTTAAGCCATTAGCAGAGAAAACGGCGTACAAGGTGGGCGTATCAAAGGCTTCTCCGGGTGGGAGTATCACTTCGCCGGCGGCTAATAACGCTTCAGCTTGTATGTAACGTCGTCCGTCACTTTTCACTTGGGCTTGAAGGCGATGGTTTCCGCTCCAGCCAAAGTGCATGCCTATCACGTCACCGCTGAGGTCGTTGCTGTTGGGGTGCAACGCAATCATGCCTGGAAAAGACTCGTGTGAGGTGCGACCACGGCGATTTTCTTGAATAAATCCACTGTGCTCGAGCGGGGTGCGCTGCATTTGAAATTCGTGCGACCAGCGACCATGAAAGGAGATGATGTCTGAAAATGTCTCTGCCAGCGGCAAGGTCAAGGCAAAACGATTCACGGTGTAGTCGGCGCTGCCTGTGTTGATTAATCGCTGTTTAAGCGTCAACACATCGCTGTCTTCATCCAAGGCGAGTTCAATCATGATCTCAAGCGAAGCGCGAGGATCAGAGATGGTCAAACGCGCAGAAGATAAGCTTTCGGTAACGGAGATCAGTTCGAATACGGGGGCCCAATCTTTCCCGTTCCTGTGGCCTTCAATACCGGGGCTGCCGAAATCACCGCGCCCTTGTTCGGGGCAAAGTGCCAACGGGATGTGGCTATCTAATCGTGCTTGTCCGACGGGGGCGTCAAACAAGGCGGCTGAAAGCGGCTGTTCACGGCTAAATTTGTTGCCCCAGTAAACAATGGCAGGGGCAGGTTCAAGCTGGACAATCAAACTGTTGTTCGCAGACTGCAGATGCAAGAAACGCTCTGCTGGCGTCTTATTTAATGAAGTTGGGGTTGTCACCATGTTTGTCATCCCTTGAGCGGGCGCACTTTTTCGATGTTTGCGCCACTGCTTGTGAAATATTCATTAAGGCTTTGAGCGATCCACGTTTCGAACAGAATCTCGCTTTATCAATATAGGTTGGTAGCGACCATTTTTGGCTGGCGTTTCACTGTGCAGTAACCGCGAAATGGCAATTTCGGCTGCTTCCGTTGCCATTTCTGCAATGGGGTAGCGCACCGTGGAGAGTTTTGGGTGTAAATAACGAGCAACAAGACTGTCATCAAAACCAATCACAGACACGTCTTCCGGCACGTGATAACCCTTATCCGTCAGTGCGGTGATGACCCCAACCGCCATGCCGTCGTTGTAACAAAAGATGGCACTGACCTTTTGATTGCGGCTTAGCAGTGCGTTGATCGCGGTTTCGCCGCCTTGTTCGTCGGGCGGGGCAAAAGCCATTGAGCTTTGTGTGTCGTCTCCGTTATTTGGTTTTTCCAAATGGTGGACGGTTAAGGCGTCAAGATAGCCCTGTTGACGTTGCCGAGTATCTTCAATGTGATGGTCTGAGCCAATGTAGGCAATATGGTGATGGCCTTGCTGGATAAGATGTTCGGTCGCCAAATAGGCACCTCGATAGTTATCAAGATACACGCACCGATCTTCTAACCCTTCGATGAGACGATTGATAAACACCATGGCGGGGAGTTCTTGTGCGTAAGCGCGAAGGGTGTCGTCGTCCAGTGCTTTGCTGTGGACGATTAGTGCGCCAACCTGGTTCTGGATCAGCGATTCAATGGCTTGTTTTTCTCGTACGGCATCGTGATAACCATTACCAATCAACAGTTGATGCCCGCGATAATGCGCAATGGTATCGACCTGTTTAACCAGCGTACCAAAAAAGGGGTCGGACACATCTGCCACCACAACACCAATGGTGAGGCTTTTTTTACTGACCAAAGTACGGGCAGCTGCATTGGGGCGATAACCCAATGTCACCATGGCCTGTTTAACCAGTGAAACCGTATCTGGTCGCGTCTGCGGTGAACCATTGAGTACCCGTGATACCGTGGCAACAGAAACACCTGCATGTTTGGCTACATCTTTAATGGTTGCCATAGGCTTTGCTCATCATTGATATCTCCGAAATATCGATCACGGTTAGCTTCATGGTGATGAGTGGCTGGTTCATCGCTTATCGGCTATTTACGAGCTACGCATCAGATTCAAGGCTGGCGCTGTTGGTGACCGTTGGCTCACGAAACGTTAAGGCTTGCTCATGGCTATCGAACAGGTGGATATCGGCTGGAGAGCAATGCAAGGATACGGTTTGGAACGCTTTTACCGCGTTGTCGCCAGGAATGTGTACTTTGAAGCTATCTACGCCGCTATATTGCCCAAACAAATAGGTGCTATTGCCGAGTCGTTCAACCACTTCACTGTGAAATTCAACGTTGAATCCGGGGCCTTTGCCAATTTGAATATGCTCGGGGCGGATCCCCACGGTAACGGCTTCACCTTCGTTGACAGGTTTCGCCACCGGCACAGTTAATGATTGGCCGTCAGGCATGGTGATGGTCGCCTCTGAACCATTAGTGACCGAAACCGTACCCGACACAAAGTTCATTCTTGGTGAGCCAATAAACCCAGCGACAAACAGGTTGGCGGGGTTGTGGTAAAGCGCAAGCGGTGAACCGACTTGTTCGATGTTGCCGTCTCTCAACACCACGATTTTGTCGGCGAGCGTCATGGCTTCGACTTGATCGTGGGTGACATACACCATGGTGTTTTTGAGTTCTTGGTGGAGCTTGGCAATTTGCAGTCGCATCTCCACGCGCAATTCGGCGTCAAGGTTGGAAAGGGGTTCATCAAACAAAAACACTTTAGGGTCACGCACAATGGCACGACCAATGGCCACGCGTTGACGCTGACCGCCGGACAAAGCTTTTGGTTTGCGATCGAGCAAAGGGTCGAGTTGCAAGGTCTTCGCAGCGCGATCAACCTGTTTGGCGATGTCATCTTTATCAACGCCATTCATTTTCAAGCCAAAGCCCATGTTTTCACGCACTGTCATATGCGGGTACAAAGCGTAGGATTGAAACACCATCGCCACACCGCGATCAGCCGGATCTACGTCGTTGACTTCGACGCCGTTAATGGAGATCTTTCCGTCTGATATGGTTTCCAATCCAGCGATCAAACGCAGAAGCGTCGACTTGCCGCAGCCGGATGGCCCAACAAAAACCACAAACTCCCCGCCCGAGATATCCAGATCGATGCCGTGAATTGTTTCTACTTTGCCGAAGCGCTTAATAACGTTTCTAAGTGTAATGTCCGCCATGCTGCAAGTCCTATGCTACGAGTTGCTTTTGATGAATTTGGATTTCGTTGTTCACTTCACCCTTTAATTAAAATAGTGCTTTTTTTGTGCAATGGAAACGTTTACATGAGATATTTTTTAAACTAGATTAAATTTAAACACAACAGTGCATTTACATTAAAGCAACAAGTTTCAGGGTGTATCAGCGCTTTCTCTCCCTTTTTCAAAACAAGGGATAAACGGACAGGACGTACTTATGACAGGGCTTTCCTCTACTGCATCTCCTACCGTAAGGCCTAAGCGAAGTCGGCTTATCGCAGCGCCTTGGTTGTTTCTCGCCCCCGCTATTGTGATTTTCTCGCTCTATGTGCTGTATCCCATCATGCAAAGCGTTTGGTTGAGCTTTTTTGAGTGGGACGGCCTTGGCGAAAAAACGTGGGTAGGATGGGGCAATTACATCGAATTGTTTGATTCTGATGCCTTCTACACGGCGTTGGTGAACAACTTCATTTGGATGGTTCTGTTCATGCTCGCTCCGCCTATTGGCTTACTGATTGCGTTGTTTTTGAATCAGAAAGTCAAAGGTATTCGCCTCATCAAGGCATTGTTTTTCTTTCCCTTTGTTATTTCACAAGTGGTCGTCGGTTTGGTGTTTGCGTGGTTCTATGACCCATCATTCGGGTTGTTAACGCAGATGATGGTGGCAATGGGCTTTGATCCTGTTTCCATCTTGGCTGACGAAGATTTGGTGACTTACGGCATTATCGCCGCCGGTCTTTGGCCGCAAGTTGCCTATTGCATGATCTTGTATCTCACGGGATTAAATAACCTCGACCCAGAACAGCTAGAAGCCGCGCGCTTAGATGGTGCGAAAGGCTGGCGGATGCTTTGGTATGTGGTCGTGCCACAACTGAAACCGGCAACCTTTATTGCCGTCGTCGTCACCGTGATTGGCGCACTGCGCTCGTTCGATTTAGTCGCGACCATGACAGCGGGTGGCCCTTGGGGCAGCTCAACAGTCCTTGCATACCTTATGTATGAAGAATCTATTTTTAACTATCGAATGGGCTACGGCGCTGCGGTCGCAGTCGTACTGTTTCTGATTATGCTTGTTTATATCGCCTGGTTCTTATGGCGCATGCTGAAAGGAGAGCGCTAATGTTCCCAAGACCGATAGAGCATCGCGGAGCGGTCGCTAACGTGACGTATCGTATCGCTCTGTATGTTGCGGTTTGCTTGTGGTTGATCCCACTTGCCGCCGTGCTGATGACCTCAGTGCGATCGATTGCCGACATTAATGCTGGCAACTACTGGGGCATGCCCGATGAGCTGCAACTGGTGGAAAACTATACTCAAGTGTTTATCGCCACCCCAATGGGGCGTTATCTGCTCAACAGTTTACTGATCAGCATTCCTGCTGTGGCGGGTGCTGTGGCGCTTTCTACGTTGGCGGGTTTCGCGTTGGCGAAGTATAAATTTCGCGCCAATGTGTGGCTGTTTGCCCTGTTCATTGGCGGTAACTTTGTCCCCTTCCAAATTCTAATGATCCCTGTTCGCGACCTCACCATTGACCTCGGTCTGTATGACACACATTGGGCGTTGATATTTTTCCATGTTGCTTTTCAGGCGGGTTTTTGCACCTTATTTATGCGCAATTTCATCGTCGGCATTCCGGATGCGCTCATTGAAGCGGCACGTGTTGAAGGGGTGAGTGAGTGGCGAATTTTTTGGTATGTGGTTCTCCCTTTAGTGAGGCCCGCACTGGCCGCTTTGTCCGTTTTGGTCTTTACCTTTATATGGAACGACTTTTTCTGGGCGTTAGTGCTGGTGCAAAGCGATGAGGTTCGCCCAGTTACGGCAGGGCTGAATGCATTGCAAGGACAGTGGTTAGCATCGTGGCAGTACATGTCTGCAGGGGCGGTGATTGCCGCACTTCCTCCTGTGGCTTTGTTTTTCACCATGCAGCGACATTTTATTGCCGGGTTAACGCTGGGCGCGACAAAAGGCTGATCTCGGTTTGACGACAATAAGGAAGACGAAAATGAGAACACTTGCGAAAAAAGGGTTGGGCGCACTTTGCTCCCTATTGCTTGTGCTAAGTGGCTCGGTTGCGGCTGGGACGCTGGTGATTAACTCAGATGCCTCTGATCCTGCGCCGAAAAAAGCGTGGGCAGAAGTGATCGCCAAGTTTGAGCAGGAAAACCCTGACATTGAGGTGAAATATAACCTTTATGATCATGAAGCCTACAAAACAACGATTCGTAACTGGCTGGTGACCTCTCCGCCGGATGTGGTTTTTTGGTACGCAGGCAATCGCATGAAAACCTTTGTCGATCGCGGTTTGTTTGAAGATGTCAGCGACATTTGGACAGCTAACGGCATGGTCGAAGATTTCGCCAGCGCAGCCCCAGCCATGACCATCAAGGGCAAGCAATATGGGGTGCCTTACACCTATTACCAATGGGGTATTTACTACCGTAAAGATTTGTTCGACAAATACGGTATTGCCGTACCGAAGACGTGGGAAGATCTGGTTGCCGCATCGAAGACACTGAGTGACAACGGTGTGACGCCATTTACCATTGGTACCAAGTACCTTTGGACAGCAGCGGGCTGGTTTGATTACTTGAACATGCGCGTGAACGGGCTCGATTTTCATATCGACTTGATGGACGGCAAAATCCCTTACACGGATCCGCGCGTCAAAGCCGTGTTTGAGAAGTGGAATGATCTGGTTGAGCCGGGTTACTACCTCAAAAATCACGCGTCTTACTCTTGGCAAGAAGCACAACCTTTCCTCTACAACGGCGAAGCGGCCATGTACCTGATGGGTAATTTCTTGGCAGCGAACTTCACCGATGAAGTGCGTCCGAATATGGGTTTCTTCCAATTCCCAGTGATCGATTCGACGGTGCCAATGGCAGAAGATGCGCCAATGGATACCTTGCATATTCCAAGCAAAGCTAAAAACAAAGAAGATGCGCGTAAGTTCCTCGCGTTTGTGGCTCAACCTGAAATCCAGACCATGATTAACGCAGCGATGCTGCAAATTCCCACCAACAACAAAGCAACGCCGAAAGATGATGAATACCTTAATGCAGGTGTTGTGATGCTGGGTGAAGCTGAGGGGACAGCGCAGTTTTATGACCGCGATACTGACCCTGCGATGGCGAAAGAAGGGATGAAGGGTTTCCAACAATATATGGTGCACCCTGATCGCATTGATGCCATTTTGAAGAAGTTAGAGAAAACGCGTCAACGGACGTTTAAATAGTATTATTTCAAAGAGTTAAACGCTTCTGTATCTCTATAAGCAAGCATCATTCATTTGATGCTTGCTTATTTTTTGTGATATTGAGCAGAAAAACGCTTCGGATAAGAGGGGGCTGTACTAGAGTTAGGAGTACGTTGGCAAGAATGCTGACAGGTGATATTCATCGACATAGCCTGCAACATAGAAAGTGGGAAATGCAATGCCAAACCTGATTAACACCAGTTATTCGACCAATAGCTTGATGACATCTCGCCAGAAAGAACGCGAAGATGCCAATGCTGTGCGTAATGACGGTGTGACATCAGCGAAAGAGCAATCAATCAGCGAACGCGCTGAGGTTTTGCGTAAAGAGCGTGAAGAGAAAAAGCAGGCAGAAGCGGCTCAAGAAGAGGCACCACAACGCGGTGATTATCGTGGTTTGATTGACCGTGTTGCCGAGCAAGAAGCTAAAATGGCGAAGTATTCCGCCTACAGCCAGGGTCAGCAGCAACTGTTGCAACAAGTAGAAAAAACCATTACCCCGCAAAATGGCGAACGCAGCTACGATTTCAAGGTGTAGTCATCACACCACCACACGCGCTAGATTAAGTGCTTTGCCAGATTTCCGCCACCATTGCTCGCCACATTGCCATTTGTCTTCCCCGCTAGCGCCCATTTGATGGGGTTTAATTGTCCTTAGTGAACAGAGCGAGGACAAACTCATGGACAACAATAATAAACAAAATCCCCACGCGATGAATCGATTTTCACTCGGCATACCCAGTTGGTTATGGCCGGTGTTGGTCTGCATTGTGTGGGTGATTCAACTTGCGGCGGAGTAGCTCGCTCTGTGCGAGCTACGTGAGATTATTAAGGAATCGTTATCGGTGCGCGAGATACCAGCGCTTAACGGGTTCGGGTACGCCAAACACACGAAGGTTTCCGGCAATCACTAACATTACGCCAAGGGCAGACATCCACGTCCATTCGTAGCCTTCAAACACGGTGGAAAGTGATAGGGCAACCAAAGGGAACAGCACGGTACAGTAAGCCGCTTTGGCCGCCCCTATGCGGCCGACTAAGGCAAGGTAGGTGTTGAAGCCAACCACAGAGCCAATAATCGCGAGATAGACCAGTGCAGAAACGTACAAAGGTGTGGTAGAAATGGCGAATGAATGCCCCATGAACAGTGCGATAGCAAATAGGTAGATTGCGCCGTATCCCATTGCCCACGCCGTGGTCGGCAACAGCGGCATGTTTTTTTTCTGAGCGCGGGCTGAGACCAAATTGCCCATCGAAAAGAAGTAAGTGCCCACCAAAGACAAGCCAAGGCCAAGGAAAATGGTGATATCCATATCGGCATTTAAGAACTGCGAGCCGAAAAGAAAGACAACCCCGGTAAAACCCATCAATGCGCCTTGGACGAAGGTGCCTGTCGGGCGACGTTTATCAAGCCACCAAAGATTCAATGCGTTCAAGATGGGAGCAAGTGAAAACACCACGGCGTTTAGCCCACTGGGCAGGTATTGTGTTGCGGCGTAAAAGCACAGAAAATTGTTGGAAAACAGACACAAGGCCAGCAGCGCTGCCATTTTGTGGTTTTCACGGGTTAATTTGGGCAGCGCGTTACGCGCTATTAATATGAAAAATAGGGCGAGGGATGCCAACCCAAAGCGCCAGCCAACAGAGACGACAACAGGTGTGTCGCCGATCTGATATGCGATAGCCAGCCAAGTTGACCCCCAAATAAACACAGTTACTGCATATAATATTGCATTCATTTGCCACTACTCCTTTTTCTTACTAGCCAGATGACATTGTTGTTTTTATGCCCACACCTTATTCCGAAGATTGTCGGCTGACTTTCATATTCCTGCTGATTTTATAGATTCTTGCGCTTTTCTCCTGCACCTAGTACCCACAACCTCTCACTCGGGATATATTGAAAAGAGACAGGAGTAGGAGTGGTATGGACAAGGATTCACCTCAGGGGATGAAAAGGCAGCGTGTTTACAACGTATTGCGAGAGAATACGGCAAAGCTGCATGGCGATATCTGGCTAGACAATGGCATGGGTGCGGCGGTGTGGAGCAACAGCCACGGCAGCGCGAGCTATGACAAGCCGGGTCATCACACCCTGAGTTTTTATGTCGCGGGTGGACAAAACACCAAACGATGTTCAGGCGCAGGTGACTTGTATGGCGGTGAAGACAAGCTTTGTTTGATGCCGAAAGATCATCGTTCCGACTGGGCGTTTTCTGACCCTTTCCGTTTCTTTCATTTCTATTTTGAGCAAGCGCACCTGCAGCGCTTTGCTGAGCAGGTGTTCGATAAAGAAGGCCGTCATATTGAGCTGAAAGAATGTACCTTTGTTGATGATCCGTTTGTCAGTCAACTGGTGCGTCAAACCATGTTGAAACTGGATTGGTCGCAAAGCACCGACAGGCTCATGTTGTCTCACGCACAGCAAATGTTGCTGCTACACATGGTCAGACAATATTGTCATCAACCGTTGAAACTTACGGTCGCTTCAGGGGGCTTGTCGCCACAAAACCAGCGGCGAGTGATTGAATATGTAGAAGAAAGCTTATCCGTGTCTTTTTCGCTCAGTGATTTGGCGACCTTGACGCAGTTGAGTGAATTCCATTTTGCTCGTATGTTCAAAACCAGTTTCGGCTGTACCCCGCATCAATACGTGCTGTTTCGACGTGTGGAACTGGCGAAAATTCTGCTTACCCAAAATAGCCTGTCATTGGTCGATGTCGCTTCTGCATGTGGTTTTTCATCTCAACAACACCTCTCTCAACAATTCAAATTGAGAGTGGGCGCTACGCCTGCCGCGTTCCGTCGAGAGCAAGCCAGCGGTCACTAATACCAAATCCTCAATCTTGATACACAACGCCCCATTTCTACTGCATAAATTGAAGTGTTAGCTTGCCATATGTTGGCGTCATAGAAGACTTTGCGCAAATCAGGAGAAAGGGCATGACAACCATTGAAGCGACACCCGTAGAGCGGTTCGTTGCCAATTCCCGCCATCACGGTGAGGTATGGGGTTTACAATGTAAAACAGGGTGGGTGATCTGTGATTCATCCATTTATGAAGATACTGATGTCATGCCGTTTTGGTCTTCAAGAGATGCGGCGGCCATTCATTGTGTTGACGAGTGGGAAGATTTTGCGCCAATGGCCATTACCATTCCCGAATTTGTTGACGAATGGCTGGTGGATCTCGCGAAAGATGCAGTAATGTTGGGGCCAGATTGGGGGGCTGATCTTTGTGGAGAAGAAGTTGAAGCCGCTGAAATGGTTGCACGATATTTACAGGTCAGCTTGCCCAATTAACAGCGCGCCATCACGTACTGTCAATCTCCTTGTACACAACTTCCTTTACAGTGTGCTTCCTTGTGAAGGCACGCTTGCGTTGCTGTTTGTGCTTACAGACTGCTATCCCTTTAAAGGCATATCCCAGACTAAGCATCATTGATTTGGGATGATCTGCACATGGTTCGGTGCATTTAAGAGGGACGCCAATGGCTGATGGCTTGGCAGGAGGAATGAAGATGGCAAAGACAACAATCAATCCAATGGGGACAGATGGCTTCGAGTTTGTTGAATACACGGCGCCCAATGCAAAAGGCATTGCCGATCTGAAAAACCTTTTTTCGCTGATGGGCTTCGCGGAGATCGCCAAACACAAACATAAAGACGTGTGGCTTTATCGTCAGGGCGACATCAATTTCATCGTTAACGGCGAACATGATTCACAAGCGGAAGGTTTTGCGAAGCAACATGGCGCCAGCGTGAATGCCATGGCGTTTCGGGTCAATGATTCTAGCCACGCTATGAGCTATGCGGTGAAGCAAGGCGCAGAAGCTTGTGAACCTCGCATCGGTTTGATGGAGCTGAACATCCCAGCCATTCATGGTATTGGCGGTTCGTATCTCTATCTTGTTGATCGATACGGTGACAGTGAGATATACGACATTGATTTTACTTACTACCCTAATTGGCAGGAAACGCTTAAGGCAGCGGATGCGGGGTTGAAGGTGATTGATCATCTCACGCACAATGTCGAAAAAGGTAACATGGATGTGTGGTCGGATTTTTACGATCGTATCGCCAATTTTAAAGAAATCCGCTTTTTTGATATCGAAGGGAAGCTGACGGGATTGAAATCTCGCGCGTTAACCGCCCCTTGTGGAAAAATCCGTATCCCCATTAACGAATCGAGTGATGATAAATCGCAGATTGCGGAATACCTTGATGCCTATAATGGCGAAGGTATTCAACATATCGCATTGAGCACTGATGACATATACCAAACCGTTCACACTTTGCGCTCGCGCGGCATGCGTTTTATGGATACGCCTGACACCTATTACGAGAACGTCAATGGGCGAGTAGAAGGACACGATGAAAGCCTGAATCAACTTCGCGAACTGCGTGTATTGATTGATGGCAATGAGAGTACCGGTATTCTGTTACAGATATTTACCGACACCGTCATTGGTCCTGTGTTCTTTGAAATTATTCAGCGTAAAGGTAACCAAGGGTTTGGCGAAGGGAATTTTCAGGCATTGTTTGAATCGATTGAAATGGACCAGATACGTCGAGGCGTGTTGGACGCAGGATGATGACGAGATAATAGAGATCGAACCAGGCAGTCGTTCTTGCTGAGAGTGACAGCCTGTTGGACGGTATTTGTTTGCAAGTGCTTAGTCAGACGTCCAGCGATTTGTCGTTTTTACGGATATCAAACAGCAGTTGATAGAAAAACTCTTTTCGCAGTGAGGCGCCGCTTTCGTCAAACCGAAGACCTGCCGTGGGTGGGTCTTTCTCGTTATTGACTGCTACAACAGTGCCTTTGATTTTACCGCTCAAATCACTACCGTAATCAATGATGATTTCTAACGTTTCATCTTCAAACAGCAAATGCTCATCGGCAGTGATTTCTAAGCAGCACCCTGACACTGAATAGTCAGTCATTCTTCCGCTAAAGATACCTTCACCGCCTTGGATGCGAATAGACATGTTTGTGTCTATGCGGGGCTCTTGGCGGATTTGTCGGTGTGCAATGTTCTCAGGAATGGAAACGATAAGCAGCCGGATGGGCTTTTGTATGACGCCCATGACTAAACAACGAAACGCGATGACATCCCGAAATTCACTATCCGTGATAGCACGAACGATGATTTCGTTGTTGGGAATATAGAATCGTTCGATAAAAGGGTCTTTTCCCGTTGGGCAGTCAATCAAAAGAAACTGCTCTTTTCGATAACCCACTAGCCGAGAAGCAACCTGCATTTTCTTTGGATCATCAGAAAGCTCAATATTGAGTCGGGCACCGATCTCCATCAGTTTGTAGAAGCTATCGGAACCCTCAGTTTTTAGTGATTGCATAGCCATTTTCCATTACTTGTTGGGTTATGCGATAAACCAGTGCATGAATATCTCTACTGATATTTGTCTACAATCATGCTGATCTCATTGTTTTCAACCAATTGCGTTAGACGCATGTCGAGGAAGCGTTGTATCTCGGGATCAATGCCTGGCGAATAGGCCAAATGAATAGAGTAGTTGGGGATCAAGTTACTAATTTTACGAAGATCGTAATCGTCAGGTGTAAACCCGAGGCGCTTCAAATGATATTTGAGGCGAATATCCATTTCGACAAAACCCCCTGTGCCTTTAAGGCGATCGACTACTCGAAATGCTGCGTCATAGTTTTTTACTCGCACTTCGCTTACCACCCCTTTGTGTATTTTTGCATCGAGCCCAGGGTAATCAAACCCAAACAGCAACACCGCTATTTTTCCATCGAGATCGTCAGGGTTGTCATAAGGCAAAACGTTGTTGGCGTTGCTGAGAATACTGTGTTCAACCTCAAATAGAGGCAGTGACGAAAGGTTTGCTGCTTGCATTCCGCCCCATAGCGGACTGCCATAGGTAACCCAATTCTGTTTTTGAGATTCTGTGAGTTCAGCGAGCATGCGGTTAAATGGATAGGTATGGATTCGGACCTGATGCGACGTTCCTTCCAGCGCCTTGTAGAGTACGTCCGTTATAATGCCACGGTGATTTTGGCCTTCCTCTTGAATTTGCAGAGGTTCTGATTGGTCTTGAACAACATAGTAATCAAGTGTCCAAGCGGTGGCGTTGGTACTGAAAAAAAATCCAGCCAAAATCAACAAAGGTATTGTGGGCAGAGAAGAGAAAAATGGTTTTTTTCTGGACATGGTAATCGTCATCCAAGTTTGTGTTTTATGACTATTATTAGAGAAAGATGATCCATATATAAGACACCCATAAGCCTAGACTATGTTGAATCAAAAAGAGAATCTTCGTCAGCCTTCCAGCATGGCCGCCAGATTGGTGGGGCGCATTTTGTTCGTCTGCAGTTTATTGGCATTTCTAGTCGCGGCCTTTGCGTTGTATTTGGATTATCAGGCACGCACTGAACTGTTACGAGAAAATACGTTGCTGATCCAAGAAACGGATTTACCAAGTATTACGAACAGTTTGTGGCAAGAGGATGTGGACCAAGTGGGCGTGATTACGAAGGGGATCTACCAACACCCCGCCGTTAGCTATATTCGCGTTTTCGATGCAAGTCGACTGGTTGCTGAAGAAGGTAAAAGCCCGCCTGAACCCAAAATTTCCTATCAATGGCCCTTGATTCAGAACCAATTTGGCAAAGAGTATGAACTTGGTTTTGTGCAAATTGAGGTCAGTCTACAAGATGTCTACAACGCGCTGACTGAGCGATTTGTGATGCTGTTGCTGTTTTTAGGTGGCGCCACATTGATTTTGGGTGGCTTGGTGTTTTTCATTGTTTACATGGATGTTGTGAGGCCATTGATTTGGATTTCTCAGCGTGTGACCAAATTTGATGTTGATAATTTGCCATTAACCATTGACCCGCCAAAAAGTAAAATGGGCGAAGAGCTGGTGACGCTTTACACCCAGTACAACACCACGGTGGAAAAAATGCGTGAGTACAGCGCAGATCTTCATGAAGCCAAGGCGCATGCTGAAGGTGCCAATCTTAAGAAAAGTGAGTTTCTGGCTAACATGAGTCATGAAATCCGCACGCCGATGAACGGCATTATTGGCATGGCGTCACTGCTTAAAGGCACCAAACTGGATGATGAGCAGCAAGAATTCATCGATATGCTCGAGACGTCATCGCTATCGTTGCTAGACATTATTAATGACATTCTGGATTTCTCAAAAATTGAAGCAGGCAAGTTCGAACTTGAAGTGCTGGAGCTGAATCTGTTTGAGCTCAATCGAGACATAGAACATCTTTTCCGCCTAAGAACCAAAGAAAAAGACCTCGAGTTTAAGTGCGAGGTAGAGGATAGCTTGGCACCTATTTTGATGGGCGACGCAGCTAGGTTGCGTCAGGTGATGATCAATTTGGTAGGGAATGCAGTGAAATTCACTCAGCATGGCAGTATTCATGTTGGCATCAGGCAGCTCGAAGATGTTGGTGAACAGTGCACGGTATTGTTCGAAGTCCGTGATACCGGAATTGGTATCCCGGCGGATAAGCAAGATACAATTTTCGAAAAATTTGAACAGGCTGATGGCAGCATGAGCCGCAACTTTGGTGGCACAGGTTTAGGGCTGGCTATTTCCAGCCAAATTGTTGACCTGATGGGTGGACGCTTGCTGTTAGAAAGTACCGAAGGGGAGGGCAGCCGCTTTTACTTCGTTTTGACTTTCGACCGTGCGTCGATCCCTGAAGGTATACCCGTTGATTCTCAATTATTTGCTGACGCAGCCATGCTGTTGGTGGATGACAGCAGATTGAACATGCGCATTACCAGCGCGCAGCTTGGCAATATGGGGTCTCAGATTTCTTGTTGTGTGCATCCCGAAGATGCAGAAGACATGATTGCCGAGCGTATTGATACCGCGAGACCGTATAAGATAGTGATTCTCGATAAATTGATGCCGAATACAGATGGATTTTCAATTGCATCAAAATTGCGTAACCGCTTTGGTAAGCGGTGCCCAAGTTTAATTATGATCACCGCAGCCCCAGAAATGCATGACAGCGTAAAATTGGAGAGTTTTCATATTGAAGGCTATCTATCTCGCCCTTACAAGTTCAATGATCTTCGGAATATCTTAGCGAAAATCCTGCGAAGTCACCAAGCACAGCTAGGGGTGATCTCGATGACTGGAGAAAAAACGGAAAAGACACTTCCTGTTCGACATGCAGAAGAATCTGATTCTTATGAAGGACGCGTGTTAGTCGTCGAAGATACCTTGGTTAATCAGCGCGTGGTACAGGCGATGTTGGCGCGCTTAGGGGTTGAAGTTGTTGTGGCTGAAAATGGTAAAATCGCGTTAGATATGTGTGAAGACGAATGCTTTGATTTGATCTTTATGGACTGTCAAATGCCGATAATGGATGGTTATCAAGCGTCAAGATTGCTTCGAGAACACGGCTATGCACAGCACACACCCATCGTGGCATTGACCGCAAATGCGACGGCTCAAGACAGAGATGATTGCTTAAAAGCGGGTATGGATGACTATATTGCTAAGCCAGTGAGAAAAGATGACTTGGAGCGCATGATAAAAATGTACATGCCAGGTTCTGCGCAGGAAAAAGCCAAGACTAGCTAACACAGAGCCTTGTGTGCTGGAGAATCACGAGCACTGATGATGGGTCAATCATTGATGATGAATAAAAAACGCCTGCGGATCTCTCGCAGGCGTTTTGCGTCATGTCGTCCAACGAGAAACGCTGGGTTAACACTTCCGGTATGAATAGGAAGTGGCCGTCATGTCGTTAAAGTGCCGATTTCCACTCTTCAAGCAGCGCATCGTAATTGATGGTTTGCCCTTTTGGTTTTTCGTTCTGCAGTTTCGCTTTCGGTGCACCTGGCAGGTTTAGCCAGTATTCAGCATCACGCGGTTTGTTCAGCTTAGGACCACACTCGCCTTGCACGTTGGCACGCTCAAGACGTTGTAATACTTTGTCTTGTGCCGCTGCCAATCCGTTTAACGCTTCTTGTGGTGTTTTCTCACCGTTTGCTGCTTCAGCAATGTATTGCCACCAAAGCTGTGCCAGTTTTGGATAATCAGGCACATTGGTACCGGTCGGTGTCCACTGCACGCGCGCGGGGCTACGGTAGAACTCCACAAGACCGCCAAGGGTAGGTGCAACGTCTGTCATTGCCTGAGAGTTAATGTCAGACTCACGAATTGGCGTTAAACCGACCAGTGTTTTCTTCAGTGACACGGTTTTGGCAACCGTGAACTGTGCATACAACCATGCTGCCATACGACGCTTAGGCTCGGTGGACTTCATCAGTGTCCATGAACCTGTGTCTTGGTAGCCAAGCTTCATGCCTTCTTCCCAGTAAGGGCCGCGTGGCGATGGTGCCATGCGCCATTTCGGGGTGCCGTCAGGATTAACGACGGCCAAACCTGGCTTGGTCATGTCTGCCGTAAATGCGGTGTACCAGAAGATTTGCTGTGCAATTGACCCTTGCGCTGGCACAGGTCCCGCTTCAGAGAAGGTCATGCCTTGTGCTTCTGGTGGCGCATATTTTTGCAGCCAGTCCACGTATTTGGTGGTCGCAAACACGGCAGCTGGGCCGTTTGTGGCACCGCCACGTTCAACGCTTGAACCGACTGGCGAGCAACCATCGACACGGATGCCCCACTCATCGACAGGGATCCCGTTTGGAATGCCTTTGTCACCTGCACCTGCCATGGAGAACCATGCATCGGTGAAGCGCCAGCCAAGTGATGGGTCTTTCTTACCGTAATCCATATGGCCGTAAACGCGTTCACCATCGATGTCTTTAACATGAACGGTAAAGAACTCAGCGATGTCTTCATAGGCTGACCAGTTGACGGGCACACCTAACTCATAGCCGTATATTTCTTTGAACTTGGCTTTGAGATCAGCACGAGCAAACCAATCGGCGCGGAACCAGTAAAGGTTGGCAAACTGCTGATCAGGCAGTTGGTAAAGTTTTCCGTCTGGGCCAGTGGTAAAACTGAGGCCGATGAAGTCATTAAGGTCCAGCGTTGGCAGCGTGACATCTTTGCCTTCACTTTCCATGTAGTCACTGATTGGGAACACTTTACCGTAACGGAAGTGAGTACCAATCAAGTCAGAATCATTGATGTAGGCATCATAGATACTGCGGTTTGACTGCATTTCAGTTTGTAGCTTTTCTACCACATCACCTTCTTGTATAAGATCGTGCGTGACCTTAATGCCCGTGATTTGCTCGAAAGCCTTTGCCAGCACTTTTGATTCATATTCATGGGTCGTGATGGTTTCGGATACGACCTTGATTTCCATACCGCGGAAAGGTTTGGCAGCGTTAGTGAACCACGCCATTTCCTTCAGCTGTTCATCTTTGTTAAGCGTTGAAGGGGTAAATTCATCATCGACCCACTTCGTTGCCGCATCGCTGTACTGGTCGGCGAGCGCCGCCGGTGCCAGTAACAGCCCGATCATGAACCCGAGAGGGGTCCACTTGGGTACAGCAGACAATTGCTTCATAGTTTCGCTCCTTTGTCGTTTTTCCCTAACCCCAGCGAATAACGGCCACTAACCACACGATTGACATCCCGAAGGGATACCAGATGGGTAGATCTGTCATTCCGATGAAGAAAAGGTGGATATAAGCGCTGCTAAGCAGGCCTATAAATAATCGATCACCTCGGGTTGTGCTGATAGGCAAAAATCCTTTCCTTTCTACACAAGGCCGAAGTACTTCGAGTACGGTCATTGCTGTCAACATGCAGCCAATAGTGATAAAAAACAGTGTGCTTGGGAGTGTCCAGGCCATCCAACTCATCGTATTTCTCCTTAAACCAATTACTTACGCCGATTGGTATTACACACGTCCTAATGCAAAACCTTTCGCGACATGGTTTCGAACAAACCAAATCACCAATAATCCGGGAACAATGGTTAACACGCCCGCGGCTGCCAGCACGCCCCAATCGATACCAGACGCACTCACGGTACGGGTCATGGTGGCAACGATGGGCTTGGCGTTCACTGACGTGAGCGTTCGTGCCAAGAGCAGTTCCACCCAACTAAACATAAAGCAGAAGAATGCGGTGACGCCGATACCCGAGCGGATCATGGGAAGAAAAATCCGAACAAAGAAGCGGGGAAAGCTATAACCATCAATGTGTGCGGTTTCGTCGATTTCTTTCGGTACGCCGGACATAAAGCCCTCCAATATCCATACCGCCAATGGCACGTTGAACAAGCAGTGCGCGAGGGCGACAGCAATGTGGGTATCAAAGAGACCGACAGAGCTATAGAGCTGGAAAAATGGCAACAGAAACACAGCAGGAGGCGCCATGCGGTTGGTGAGCAACCAAAAGAACAGGTGCTTGTCGCCAATGAACCGATAGCGTGAAAATGCGTAAGCGGCAGGCAAAGCGACGGAAAGCGACAACAAGGTATTGATGGTGACGTAAGTCAGTGAATTCAGGTAACCGTTATACCAACTCGGATCAGAGAAGATAACGATGTAATTATCCAAGGTAAAAGAATGTGGCCAGAAGGTGAGGCCACCCAATATTTCCTCATTAGTTTTGAACGACATCATTAGCAACCAATAAATCGGTAGCATCAAGAAGAGGATGTAGGCAGATAGGCCAATCGATTTTTTTGTCATGGCTTAGTTCCTCGCGTCCATGCGGGTCATGGCGGTGTAGAACACCCAACAAACCAGCAAAATGATCAAAAAGTAGATAATGGAGAAAGCGGCTGCGGGGCCGATATCAAACTGACCGACTGCCATTTTTGTGAGTGCTTGTGACAAGAAGGTGGTGGAGTTTCCGGGGCCCCCACCCGTAAGCACAAACGGCTCGGTGTAGATCATGAAGCTGTCCATAAAACGCAGCAGGACGCCGAGCAACAGTACGCTTTTAAGCTTGGGTAACTGGATATATCGGAACACTGCCCAGTTAGATGCGCGGTCGATTTTCGCCGCTTGGTAATACACATCGGGAATAGCGCGTAAGCCTGAGTAACACAAAAGTGCGACCAGTGAGGTCCAGTGCCACACGTCCATGACGAGCACAGTGATCCACGCATCAACGGGATCGGACGCATAGTTGTAACTGACGCCAATGTTGTTGAGAAACCAGCCCAGTAAGCCAATGTCGGCACGCCCGAAAATCTGCCAAATAGTGCCCACTACGTTCCAAGGGATCAGCAGCGGTACAGCCAACACAATCAACACAATGGAGGCTTTTAAGCCTTTTGCTGGCATGGTCAACGCCACGGCGATACCCAGTGGGATTTCTATCGCCAATACGCAGAAGGAGTAGATAAACTGGCGTACTAACGAATCGTGGAGGCGGGGGTCATTAAGAATTTCGCGATACCATTCGGTGCCGACAAAATAGCGGGTGTTTTGGTCGAAAATGTCCTGAATCGAGTAGTTCACCACCGTCATCAGCGGAATGATGGCGGAGAAGGCAACCAGCAGGAACACGGGCATCACCAGCAACCATGCGCGATTGTTTTCAGTTTTAGTCTGCATCCTGATCTCCCGTTTCCAGTGCGGTGTGTTGCGGTTCACCGGTCAGGTATTCATCCACATACAGTTTTAACCATTGCGCGGGAAAACTGATGTAGGCGTGGTCTTTTGGCTCGGGTGCTTCTTCTGCGATACGCAGCTTTAACGTTTGGCTACCAAACCGAACGGTCACGATTTTGTATGTCCCAAGATCTTCGATGTATTGCACGGGCACTTGCCACGCGTGATCGCGCTTTTCCTGCCACAGATGAACAAATTCGGGTCGTATGCCGACTTTGATGTTGTCGCTTTCTGTCGCGGCTAATACCTCGCGCTGTTCAGGGGTCAGCGGAAGCGCAATGTCTTCAAAACTGACATTGCCATCATCGGTTCTTTGCACGGTGAGAAGATTCATGCCGGGACTGCCGATAAAAAAGCCGACAAAGGTATGATTGGGGGATTCAAACAACTCGCGAGGCGTACCAAATTGCACGATGGTACCGTCATACATCACGGCAATTTCTTCTGCGAAAGTGGCGGCTTCTAGCTGATCGTGCGTCACGTAAATCATGGTGATATGAAACTGTTCGTGAATTTGACGGAGCTTGCGGCGAAGTTTCCATTTCAGATGTGGGTCGATCACCGTCAGGGGTTCATCAAACAAAATCGCCGAGACATCTTCACGCACTAACCCGCGTCCCATGGAGACTTTTTGTTTTTCATCCGCGGTAAGGTTGCTGGCCCGTTTGTCCAGCACGGACGTGAGTTCGAGAAGTTCTGCGACCTCACTGACTCGCGATCGGACTTTGGCTTCAGGGGTTTTCATGTTGCGAAGTGGAAAGGCGAGGTTGTCGTACACCGTCATGGTGTCGTACACCACAGGAAACTGGAAAACCTGCGCGATGTTTCTTTCTTGCGGCGCAAGTTGGCTGACATCCTGATTGTCGAACACGACTTTGCCTTCAGAAGGCGTTAGCAAGCCGGAAATGATATTCAGCATGGTGCTTTTACCGCAGCCTGATGGGCCCAGCAGGGCATAGGCTCCGCCGTTGCGCCAAGTGTGTGTCATTTTTCTGATGGCGTAGTCGCTTCGTCCCTGTGGTGAGGGCGAGTAAGAATGCGCCAGCGAATCGAGAATAATTTCTGCCATGCTTATTTCCTCACAAACGGCGCGCAGATTGAATGAGCTGCTCTGACTGATCAAAAACATAGAGCTTATGCGTGGGCACATAGATGCTGATTTTTGCGTCTACGGCGTAGTCGTGAACACCAGGTAGGTGCAGCACCATGTTGATGTCACGATTGCGTACGTGAAGGAACGTTTCGCTGCCACTGATCTCTGCTAGCTCAACGTCGACGGAAAGTTCAAGATCGTCATCGTTGTTGGGGACCAGACTGAGATGGTTTGGTCGAATACCGAATTGGTATTGACCGTCTTCTAACTCGCCGAGATTCGTGTTGAGCGGGAAATGGATATGTTCGTCAAAAGAGACATTGCCTTCGCCGACGCTACCACGAATAAGGTTAATTGGCGGCTCACCAAAAAGTTCGGCACTGGTGACAGACGCGGGGTGGTGGTACACCTCTGCCGTGGGGCCAGATTGGATCACTTGACCTTCATGCATGAGCAATATGTTGCCACCCAGCGCCAAGGCTTCATTCGGTTCGGTGGTGGCATACACTGCGATCGTATTACGTTCGGCAAACAGTTCGCGCATCTCCTGTCTTAGCTCTTCGCGCAGTTTGTAATCAAGGTTCACTAAGGGTTCATCGAACAAAATCAAATCGGCATTTTTCACTAGCGCTCTTGCCATGGCAGTGCGCTGTTGTTGCCCACCTGACAATTCAAGAGGAAGCCGATTCAGAAAAGATTCAATGTGCAGCATTTCAGCTATTTCCTGCACGCGCTCTTTGATGATGTGCTTAGGGTGTTTTTCTAATCGCAGTGGTGAAGCGATGTTTTCATACACCGTCATGTTGGGGTAGTTGATAAACTGCTGATACACCATGGACACGTTTCGTTCGCGAACTGGCACGCCAGTGACATCTTGCCCATTGAACAAGACCGTTCCAGAGGAAGGCTTATCGAGCCCTGCCATCAGCCGCATTAGGCTGGTTTTCCCTGCCAATGTTCGACCAAGTAATACGTTGAAAGAACCGGGCTCAATACGAAGGTCTATGTTGTCTAGCCACACTTCGTTGTTACTTACCCTTGTGACATTTTTCAATTCAAGTGACATGAAGGCTCCCTGATAAGTGTTGGGGTCGATGCAGCGGTGCAACAATACGTTTGGCGAAAACGCGCATCGTCATCACATTCCGAATGACATACGCTAGAACCGTGCCAATAGTTAATAAAATGTTAACCTTCTGATTTGTTGATATTTTATGTGAGGATGAACAGTAATGGTGTGAAAAAAGTGTCACCCATTTTGTTGACTGTTAACAAAATGTGAACAATGCTTAACGCTCATTTTCTGTTCGAATGCGCATGGAAGGGATTCACAATGAGCGATATAGCTCACACTCATGATGAGATTATTCAGGCCTCTTGGCGTCGATGTCAGTCCCTTGGGCTGTCACCAAAGGCCACGCCTGAAATCGTGCAGTTGAATCAAGGTCAATGGCATGATGCCCGCGATCGGTCTAATGACCTCATTGCGACCACTCAGGAGCAAGTCCTGCCTTTTTACGAAAATATATTGGTCAACAGCAACAGCCTTGTGCTGCTGGCAGACAATGATGGCAATTTGCTAAGTCGCTGGGGGAGACCGGGTTTTGTTAGCCAAATGGAAAAGCATTTGTTTGACCAAGGGACAAGCTGGCTAGAAAAATACAATGGCACTAATGCAGTCGGAACGGCTTTGCAAACAGGTGAAGCTGTTGCGGTGGGACGCGATGAACATTACTTGATCGCCAACCGTTATATGACGGCGTCTGCAGCGCCAATTTATAACAGTGATCGTCATCTTGTGGGTGTGTTGAACATATCGTCGGATGCGTATCTGCCCACCTCACATGTGAACGGCATGGTGAAGGTAATGACGCAGGCGGTAGAGAACCAACTGATCATCGCAACCTATCGTCATCATCACCACATGCTTATTTTCAATACCAGCAGTGATAACCTTACGAGCCAATGGGCGGGGTTGTTGGTGTTTAATGAAAGCGGAGACATTGTTGCTGCAAATCGACGTGCCGATCTATTAGTGGGCCAGACCTTGGCGGGATTAAGCATAGAATATGTAACGGGTATATCAGCGCTAAAGCTTTCTGCACATCCTGAAAATCATTCTCTTTCCTTTATTGGTCTGTCTAAATATCGTTTGTTTGGCGCGATCAAGCAGCCTATGACGCGGACAATTCGCTCCCCCTTTTCAACGCAGACGCCTGCATTCTCGCCCAACTCATCTGCGCCAATGCCAAAAAAAGTGGCTATTGCGCCGAGCGATCGCCAGTTGCCACATCTCGACCTTGGTGATCTGAAAATGCAAAAGGCAATACGCCAAGCGTTAAGTGTGGTTAACAGCGATATCCCTTTGGTTATACAAGGCGAAACGGGAGTAGGCAAAGAGGTGTTTGCGAAGGCGGTACATGCTTCGTCAAACCGCGCTAAGAAAAAAATGGTGGCGGTGAACTGTGCCGCGATCCCTGCTGAGCTGGTGGAATCAGAACTGTTTGGTTACGTAAAAGGCGCGTTTACGGGGGCCAATGCAAAAGGCAGCATGGGCTATATTCGTCAAGCAGACGGCGGCACCTTGATGCTGGATGAAATTGGCGATATGCCACTGCATGTTCAAGCGCGATTGTTGCGGGTGCTACAAGAGAAAGCGGTGACACCGCTAGGCAGTACGGAAAGCTACCCTGTCGATTTTCGCGTGATTTGCGCAACGCATCAGTCATTGAGGTCGGCGGTTGCTGAGAAGCGGTTCAGAGATGACCTTTACTATCGTATCAACGGATTAACGCTGTTTTTACCCGCATTGTGCGAACGATCAGATATAGAACCCTTAGTCAGTGCGTTGTTACCTGAACTTGCAGCCGATCAAAATGTGGTTATCGACCGAGAAGTATTTCACTTATTTGCCCAGCACCCATGGCCGGGAAATATTCGTCAGTTGGTCAATACCCTCCGTGTGGCATTGGCGTTGTCACAGGGGGAGCGGATACAGACTCATCATTTGCCCGATGATTTTTTCTTGGATGTGCAATCGCCTTCTATTTCCACCCTGCCAGAAAATGACGTAGTAAGTCCGGTTGCACAGTCTGCGAGCTGGCGCGATACCCTTCCCGCGCTTTATGCGTCGTCCGATGGAAACATTACCCGCTTAGCGCAACTCACTGGTGTGAGTCGTAACACTATCTATAAGCGACTGCGTTCACTCGGTCTGAAATAGGGCGATTTACGCGATAATGGCAGCGATTTTTGTGCGTTGTCAGTGTTCTGTTGCACGTTTTATTTGCGCGCTCTCGAGCATCTTAGTAAAAAGTTCCATTGATAAAGTTATAAATATTAGATGTGGCTCGCAAATGGTCGGATGAGTGTTTTTACAAAATACGTTCATTTATTGAACGTTTTAGGTGCCCCTTGATACCGAATAAAGTCATTCTTCGCGTGAATTAAATCCCCATTTAATGCAACAAAAGCATCATAAATGCGACTTTTTATGCGCTATCTATCACCTACATAAATCACCTTGTGTTGGTTGTAAATCAGCCAATTTATTCATTAATCGTTGTAATTGTTAGAAAATGTATCGTTGATCCCTGTGTTTCTTGGATGTTAATTTTATTTCGCAGCATCGTTGCAAATGGAATGATGATAAGAATTACAGGACGTAGTATATGAATAAGAAATTTTTGGCAGTAGTCATCCCAGCAGTACTTTTCGCTGGCAATGTCAGTGCAGCAGAAATCTATAGTGGTGAAAACGGTTCAGCAGAATTTAGCGGCTCTCTTCGCGCAAAACTGACCAAATCTCCTGACTCTGATGTCAAGCTTGATGACGGTAGCTCTCGCGCAGCCGTATCTGCTTTGTATAAAGTGAACGATAATTTTGATGTACTAGCAGCATTGGAATTTAGTGTAGCGAGCGAATTCAAAAACCGTTACAGCTACATCGGCGCAACCGGTGATTGGGGTAAGGTTACTATTGGTAAGCAATACCTGACAGCTGATGACCTTTGGGGTGTTGATAATTCTTATTTCTTCGGTGGTAGCCACATTGTTGAGGGCGCGGTTTCGGGTGGTAAGCACGATAGTTCTGTTCGTTATTCATATGAAGGTAATTCTTTCTATGTCGATGCGAGCTACGCATTACCAGAAGATGGCGATAATGCGGAAGTTGCAGAATTGTTTGGTCGTGTAAGCGTTGCTGGTTTCGACATTACAGCGGGTGTTTCTAAAGCAGAGAAAAACAACCCAGAGCAAAAAGATGTTGAATCTCGAGATGATACGGGCAAATTAGTTAAAACAACGTATCCAGAGTCGAAGTTTGAAGACCTTTACCGTTCAATTTGGGTAGAAAGAACATTCGGAGACCTATATGTTGGTGCCCAGTACTCAGCAAGTGATATTGAACGCAACAATGGTACCGAAGAGCTGAACCGCACCGGTTACGCGTTAGCATTTAGCTATGGTCTAAATGACAAAGCGAGCGTGTATGGTGCATACGAATACTCTGATTTCGAAACCAAAGGTTTCAAAATCAGCGATAAAACCGAAGGTGAAGCTGACGTTCTTTACGTAGGTAGCGTGTATAAGTTCAATAGTTATTTCCGTGTATATGGCGAAGTGGCGTATGTTGACGGTACGACTTCACTTGGCGTAAGCAATGATAAGAATGACCTACAAGTTGCTCCAGCCACAAGTTTTGACAGCGAAATGATGTACGCCATCGGTGCACGCGTTTACTGGTAATCACTTCCACTAAATACGCTTAAACTTCACACTGCTTTGAAAGCCCAGCCTCGCGCTGGGCTTTTTTCGTTGCACCAAAATAGCATCATATTTCGGTTTTCTATTGCAAAAACACAGGGCATTAAAAAAAAGGAGGGCTAAGACGATTTTTGATCCGCTAAGTGCAAAATGATTGGCTTTGAAAGCACAAGGTTGGCTTCTAAAAGATCAACGTCTCAATACCGGACTTAACGCTAAGTTTTATATAAGGAAATAGGTAAGTGATCTGATCGTTTTTAGTCAGTACGAAAGGTGAATGTCGGGGTTTTAATTATAAATACAAGGAAGGTTTTTTAATAATTACAGCCATTTTTATACCCATACCCGTATTAACAAAGTTTCATATAGTAGGTGTGAATATTCGCAAACTTAAAAATAATCGGAAAACAAGTTTCATTCATAATATGCCATATATTCAGGCAATATATAGATGCCTCTTATTTCTCTCTGCGGTATCTCTAAGTTGCTCTTGATAAAAAACGCGCCGAATTCGGCGTTTTTCTTTAACAGGACGAGGCTAGGCACATGGAACATCAACCTACAATGAGAAAAAAGCTTCCTTCTTTCGTCGATGCGCGTTTGAATTCGTTTCTACGTGATATGACTGAACCATATGAAAATGGTCGGCCATTACCCGTCAGCAGTCGACCGGGAAAAGATGCGGTGATCATGCAAAGTAATGACTACTTGTCGTTGAGTCTTGATAGCCATATTCAGAAAGCACATGTGGACGCCATTATTGCGTCGAATGAAAATGTGGTGATGTCTGCTGTTTTTCTTCAGGATGAGGATCATAAACCGGACTTTGAAAAGCGTCTGGCAGAGTTTGTGGGGTTGGAAGGTTGTGTACTCTCTCAATCTGGATGGTCGGCGAATATCGGCTTATTGCAAACCATCTGTGAGCCGAAAAAGTGCGTATATATCGATTTCTTTGCGCACATGTCACTATGGGAAGGCGCCCGGATTGCGGGTGCACGGATTATTCCTTTTATTCATAACAGCGTATCAAACCTTAAACGACAAATTAAAAAATACGGCCCTGGTATTATATTGATTGACTCGGTTTACAGCACGATAGGTACCATCGCACCGCTTCGCGCCATCTACGAAGTGGCTCAGGAGTTTGATTGTGCGTTGGTGGTTGATGAATCGCATTCGCTTGGCACGCATGGGCCAGACGGCTCGGGCCTAATTAATGAAATGGAAGTGCGGGATCAAGTGGACTTTGTTACGACCAGTCTTGCAAAGGCGTTTGCTTATCGAGCTGGGGCAGTACTTGGTCCAGCGAGTCTTATCAAAGCGTTACCGTTTGTGTCGTTCCCTGCGATATTCAGTTCTACTGTATTACCGCAGGAGGTCGCAAGGCTTGATGCGACATTGGACGTGATAAAAAAGGGCGATGAGAAGCGAAAGCGCTTGTTTGAAATATCGGATGTGCTGCGCATGGGTCTTCGTGATATCGGCTTTAAAATCCGTAGTGAATCCCAAATTATTTCTCTGGAGTGTGGTGATGAGAAAAACACAGAACATGTAAGGGACTTTTTGGAAAGCAACGGTGTGTTCGGTGCGGTTTTCTGTGCACCGGCAACGGCAAAGAACAAAGCATTGATCCGGTTCTCCTTGAATGCAGATATGAGCTATCGGGAAGTGGATCATGTGCTGACAGTTTGTCAGGCTGCTTATGAAAATTCTGATCTCACCATCCATTGAAGTAATGCTTGGTAAATCATGTATGGATAAGAAGCTCTGCAATGGCAGAGTTTTTTATGAAAGCCAGGTCGTTATTTTGTCTCTCAATTGCTGCTGCTCGGAGGGTTTGATAATGAAGTCTGTCATGCCTGAGGATGTAATTCTTTCAAGAGTGGGTCGAGAATTGTCACCTGTGTGAGCAATAATAGGGACATCAGCATAAGCTTGGAGTGAAGAGCGAATACGACGCGATGTTTCCACCCCATCCATCACAGGCATTTCGATATCCATCAGGATCAAATCCACATGCTGTTTATCTTGTTTAAGCATCGCTATTGCATTGTGACCATTGGCGCATTGAATAACGTTAAACCCCTGTTTTTCTAAAACGATAGAAGTCATTTGGCGGAGTGACTCACTGTCATCCACTACCATAATGGTTTGTGTCTCGGTATTGCTTGGGGTTTGTGAACGCTTGTTGGGTATTGAAGCATCTACGGTGTCGAAAAATAACTGCTCAATCACCATTGGGGTATTCAAGCGCCATGCTAGCCCCTCAATCCAGGTTGGGTTGTACACAGCATGCGATTGATGGCCGGTCGATGAACTGTTGTGCAGGTATACGATTTTTGCCTCAGTGAACGAAAGTAAAGGTTCTATATGGCCAAGCACATCACCATTTGTTCCTACACTCTCCAAATCGACAATGATGACATCGTATTCAAAATCAAACTCGGGCTTCTTCAGAACGTGTAGCACATCGATAGTTTGCAGGTTGAAGCCCATTTTTTTACTGATTTTCGCCGTACGCCGGACTAAATCAGCGTCATTGGTCACCATCAGCATCGATTTAAGTTTGATCAGGTTGTGCTTGATATCTTGAGCAATCGAGGAGTCTAATGTGGGGAAGGTGAGAGTGAACGCAGTCCACTCCCCGGCCTTAGAATCGCAACTGATTTCGCCACCAAAGGAACGCATGACTTTTCGGCAAAATGGCAATCCCAGTCCGTAATTTCCGGTTCTTCCTGTGGTGTAAAAGTCCTCGAAAATCAGGTCAAGAATATCACTGGATATTCCCTGACCATTGTCACGAACAATGATTCGATTTTCCCTATCACCGACTCCCACCATCAGATCTATCGCAAAGTCTTCTCCGATTCGATGATGAAAAGCGTTTTTAAACAGGTTATAGATAACGTACTTCAGCAGGGTATCGCTGCCAAGAAAATCAAAGGTATCGGTGTTTCTAATGGTTATCGCCGTTTTGTCTGTAGCGCTCCTGAAACCAAAACTATCGACAGCATGTTGAAGCACATTTTTGACAGCGTGCTTTTTAAATGTTGAGCGGGAAACGCGGTTTTCATCAATGGACGTCAGCAGAAGATCGATGGTTTCATTACCGGCACGAATGATGTTCATCGCGTCGTCACTGATCTCACGGAGTAACAAGACGTCTTCTTCGCGGAGTTGATAAACCCGATTGTTGCTGTCCTTAGGATCCGGAATCGTCAAACGTATTAAATCAATGGAAGAGCAAAGACCACTGAGCGGGTTTCGCATTTCGTGAGCAATACCTGCACCAAACACTTTGGCAATCGACACTTTGGTTTCATGCTCTTGTTGATTGCGGAAGAAAAATAAATTGCCGAAAAGGTAGATGAAAAGGAACACTGGCATGTAGGTCCAATCCATCGAGAATGCGAGGTGATACCCCTTCTCAGCCCAGGCACAGATCGTTGCCATGGTAATACCTGCCAATGTTTGAGCAAACATGACCCAAGTAATATGTACCAGCAATATGTGAAGGAAAATTGCGGCCATAAAGGAAAGTAGCCAAACGGTGGACCAATTGTTCATCAATAGCATATAGAAGAAAAAGAAGGGAAGAACAATGGAAATGGCGATTTGATAGAACCAGTGCATACGTTCTTTCAGTACGGGACTTAGCTTGTTTCTTACTAATACAATGACAAAAAACAAGCAACAAAACAGTCGAAGAGGCAAGTTTTCATAAGCTTGAGGATATATATATTGCCAAATGAAATAGTAAGCCGGAAAGCCAATTAATCCCATCCAGCTCACGAGTGTCAGGTTTGGTTCAGCGTATTGATAAACTTTGCGAAATGCCGCTTCCATGCTTTTGATAAAATTCTGCCATAGTTCAATGTTAATAGCCAAAAGGTCTATCTTGGGTATTTTTCCCATCAAAGTGAAGGGTGCTAGCCAAAATTAATATATTGGTTAATGCTCTGGCGTGTATCTCATGGGACTCCAGTTTCGAACGCACATATTATCATTGATAAACTAAGAAAAATGAGTGTTCATATTCATATTGATGATGAAAATGACTATGCCTACAATCGATTCATAGGACTGACTTTATACAAACAGTAGCGATAGTGATGTCTTATTATTTGTACAAGTATCACGTTTGTATCTGAGTAAACGAAGATGAGTATCGCGGGGGATGAGAGCAGAAAAATGAAGCGCAGACCACTCTGGGTTAAGGTGTTAATAAATTGCGTAACAATGGCCTATTTCGAAGCCATAAATGACAACTAAGAAATAGACCATAACAACGATTGGCTCCAATCACATGCGTGAAAGGATTATTTCTTGCCTTCTTTTTCCTGACGAGTCAGTTCTTTGATTTGGCGGCTGATTTCACGACGTTCTTTAGAGATTTCCGCGCTGTTGATGATGTGGTCATCGACGCGATCTTCATAGTCTGCTTTCATGTTCTTGACGATTTCAACGATTTCGTCGTGAGTCATGTCTGGCTGAATGTAATCAAGCAGGTTCTCAAGCAAAGTAACGCGCTTTTGGTTGTCGCGGATTTTTTTCTCGTTGTCCTGAATTTCCCGCTTCAGTTTATTTTTGCGACGAGAGAACTTAACGATCTCGAATACATTGTTCATAGGTCTTTAACCTTCTATGTGTGATCCTGACGAAATTAAACCACATCGAGGGAGCGGGAAACAGTCTTTTGATCAAGGAAAAGCGAGTAATTGCTAAAGATGTAATGGACGTGGAGTGCAGATGTGTATTGGGATGCATTTGTCATCATGCAAGGTGTACATTGTACGGTATGTTTACGCTACATGATGACAAATGAAAGTAAATTACTCGATCGTGCCCTCTAGGCAAACATGCTCATTCTCCGTCTTCAAGTTGGCTCCTCGAAGCATGGCATTAACCAGTTCAGTCGCATCGAACTTCTCCAGTGCTTCATGCGCGCCAACTTGCTTCGCGCGGTCAACACTGATTTCACTTGATAATGAGGTATGAAGAATCAGATAAGCCTCTGAAATTGAACTATTACTCCGGATCTCAAACGCCAACTCATATCCGTCGATACCCGGCATTTCAATATCGCTGACAACAATATCGAATGGTCTGCCTTCTAAGGCGGAACTCTTCAACTTTTCGAGCGCATCAAGCCCGTTGGCACTTACGACATAGGGGATATTAATGCTGTCGAGCGCTTCTGAAAGCTGACGTCGAGCTAAGCTACTATCATCCACCAAGAGGATATGCATGGGTTTAAGTTTTTCTCGGTCCACATCAGCAAGGATCGGATGCAGCTTATCGTAAGAGGTCGGAAATACTTTCGACATAATGAGTTCTACGTCGAGCAGTTGGACAATTTTTTCATCCACATGCATTACCCCGGTCAGGAATGCGTGCAATCCCAATGTGTTTGGTGGAGGGGTGATATTTCGCCAGTCACATTCGCTGATCTTTTCAATGCCTCGCACGAGAAACCCAACTACACGACGTTGGCAGTCTGTAATAATGATAAAGCAGTCTTTGTAATCTTCTTTGTTTACGGGTGGATAGCCAATCGCTTTCGCCATATCAATGACAGGGGTAGTGATGCCCCGCATGTTGGCAGTGCCAATGACTGTGTGGTGAGAGCCAGGAAGTGCTGTCAGTGGGCAGAAGGGAACGATTTCTCTCACTTTAAGCGTGCCAATAGCAAATGTCTGCATGGCAGAAAGTTTAAAGAGCAACATTCCCTGAGATTCATTGGCCTTGCTTTTCATATGAGCGCCTGTCAGTAAACAGATGTGTTTTAATGCTTGTTCCTTAATTGTAGCTTTTCATCGTCATGATAACACCTAGGTTCTTCTGATTTATCAGTGAAGATTAGCAAAAAATTCTGTGATAGTGATTTGATTTGTAAGGATCTGTTATGTGGCTTGGCGATTGAGGTTTCGCTTTGTTCAAGGATTTTTTCTATTATTAAGGGTAATTGATAGGTTACGCGCTAAATAATAACGCGATGATGAGCCGTGCCATGAAATGTGTTTTACTGGTCATCTGAATTAGACACTAGTATCCACATAGTGAAGTGATCAAAGAGCGGTTAGTAGACCCATGACGAGTATTTTAGATTCCGTAGATTCCCGCACCCGCCTCGTTGGTGAAAATAGACTCGAGTTATTGATTTTTCAACTTGGTACGCGACAGCTTTTTGCTATCAACGTCTTCAAAGTTCGTGAAGTCCTTAAAGTGCCGCATCTTAATCAGATGCCAGGTTCCCACCCTAAAATTTGTGGTGTGGCGACCATTCGTGGTAACGCGATTCCTGTGATTGATATGCGCCAGTCAGTAGGGATGCGCCCACTTGAAAAAGATCAGGATGCGAACCTGATCGTGACCGAATATAACCGCTCCATTCAGGCATTTTTGGTAGGTAAAGTGGTTTATATCAAGAATATGGGCTGGAATGAAATCATGGAGCCGCCGAGTACTGGGCGCGGTAACTACTTGACGGCGATCGCCAAGCTAGAGCATGAAAATGAGCATAAGCTGGTTGAAATCATCGATGTTGAAAAAGTGTTGGCTGAGATTGTTTCCTATGACATCGGTATTTCTGAGGAAGTGCTTGATCAGGACTTGTCACATCACTTAATGGGCAGAAAAGTCTTGGTGGTCGATGATTCGTCCACCGCCAGAAAACAAGTAACAGAAACATTGAAACAACTTGGCATTGAATGCATTGAGATGAAAAATGGCGCGCATGCATTGAATTTGCTCAAGTCATGGTGTGATGAAGGCAAAAAAGTCACTGACGAAATCTTGTTGATGATCACCGATGCTGAGATGCCAGAAATGGACGGATACAAGCTGACGTCCGAAGTTCGTGCCGATAGCAGAATGAGCAATCTCTATGTTGCGTTGAATACGTCGCTAAGTGGCAGCTTTAATGAAGCCATGGTTGAAAAAGTAGGCTGTGATCGTTTTGTGTCTAAGTTTCAACCTGATCTCTTGGTGGATGTGGTGCAAACGCGTATGCGAGAAGCGCTGGAGCAAAAGTGAATTATTAGAAAAAGCGAAGAAGAGAGAACAGATCCACGGCAAGCCATTGCCCGCTTTTCACCGATATTGCGCATTTACCCCATCGTTGCTTTTTCGCAAGGTCACCCAAACCATTGCGTGGCAACGGCGAGTCCCTTTCTGTGACTATGTATGCCTGAGATTTTATTCACTTTTTCTGTGGATAACCCAGTGAGTGTTACGTGTCGTTTTTGCTTTTACCCTTGAAAGACGCGGACTGTGGTGCGACATGGGCTGGGTGGTCATAAATTGCACGCTCTTTGTTATTTTGTAAGACTCTTCACTTTTACTTCGGTTTTGAAAAGCAAATTCGTTAAACTGTACAACAAGTGGCAAAATACCCGTTAAAAAATGAAAAATTTGGAGTACCTAATTGATCTCTGTTGAAAAATATGAGGGATTGACCGCACGGATCGCGATACTAAATGAAGAGATAAAACGACAGGATGTCGAATTCTACCTTTTCGTTCCTGGAGAACTCGATTTTTCCAAGAACGTATTGAGCGAAGACGATTTTTATAACACGGTGCTTTCTAACACCCGTACGTATTTTACGTCTCAATATCATCTTCCTCTTGTACACTCACGCTTGGCTAGCCGGGACAAGCTCCCATCGGATAAATATCGCGTCAGCTTGAGTTTGTATGCTTACCAGTATTCATTGTCTTTAGAGAAAACGACCCACCGTTTTTTTGATTCTCTTAAAGATCTTGAAGAAGAGGATGCGGTTGAGCAGCTTGAAGTGATCACGGACATGGCGGTGGAAATTTTGCGTCGTCTGCGCCGTTATAAGCCAAAAGATGACAGCCTGATCAAGTACTTCAATAATATCGATAATTACTTATCATGGCTCACCGAGCAGCGTTTTCTGTCTCTTGTGGCTCACATGCCAAGAAGCGCAGCGTTCAAGCCTATCCGCGAGCAGTTGATTAAATTCTGTGAATCAGAAGCGGCTTATCGCCTTGCTCAAAATTATAATTCGCTAAAAGCGCAAAATGACCCAACTCGCATGGTGAACAAAATGCGGCTTGCGCGACGTTTGATTGAATACCCGGTAACGATTCGTCAAAACGACGTGGTACTGGGACAAACGCTGAATAAGATTGCGAAGGGTACAGCAACTGGGCTTGTGATGATTTTCGTGACTATCGCGATTATCCGTATGCGAAGTTTCCTTGGCGAAATCACCTTGTCGTTTGTTCTCGCGATGGCAGGTTTATATGCATTACGTGAAATCTTTAAAGATGATCTTCGTGATGTATTGTGGCGCTGGATTCGTAAAGGCCGCCCCAAATGGCGCAAGTTGTTTACGGACCCAACGTCGGGGCAGCGAATCGGTAATCAGCTTGAATGGCTCGATTATATTCCGTTCGACAAGATCCCTGAAGATGTGCGAAAAGTGCGTCGTGGGAAGCTTCGTCAACGAGAAGAGTCCGTTGTTCGCATTAAAATGGTGACGCAAATGTCGACCACGAAATTCCTCAGTGGGTATGACATGACACGAGAAGTGTGGAAAGTCGATTTTCGTCCGTTTTCTCGTCTGATGGCGCGTGGTAAGCAGCGTTTTTATACCCTTAATGAAGGGAAAGTGACGCAGGAATCTATCGATAAACGCCACCAGTTTAATCTGATTTCCAAACAGAAAAACCAAGATGGCAGCATGACGCTACAACGTTGGAAGATAACAGTGAATCGCTCAAAAGTTGTTGATGTAGAAGAAGTTTTTGGTTGATTTCTTGTTGCTCAAAGCATATGGTCAGTGAAAATCTCGAGCTTGGATAAGTAGCTGATCAAGCGTTGATGTCATGTCAATCAAGCGACCCGCAATAATATGCACCACGTCGCCTTCTCGTTCTAATATGCCTTTTATCTTCAAAATCTTTGACGCGACAAACGGTGTATTTTGCGCCCGCGCTGTGGCTAACCAAACCACCACGTTGATATTTCCGGTTTGATCTTCCAACGTCATGAAAGTGACGCCGCTTGCGGTGCCGGGGCGTTGTCGTCCTGTGACTACCCCAGCCACCGTAACCGCAGTGCCGGATCGAATGGTGGTTAACTCGTTGGCAAGGCGGTGCTTTCCTAGCACTCCACTTTCATCCAGCAAGGCTATTGGGTGCTTGCCAAGCGTCAACCCTGTTGCGGCGTAGTCTTCAATCACATCTTCTATCGCGGTGGGTGAAATAATGGCTTGGGTGTCATCGGCTGTCGGTGTGGTGTTTTCCAGTAGTGGTAGCGTGTGTGTGTCATCCATCATTTGCCAGCGCGCAGAAAAACGGTTGTTGGCGAGTATCTGCGTAGCGTTGGCACTGGCGAGTGCTTGCAGATCACCGCGACTGAGGCCGCTTTGACGCAGGGCATTCAAGTGCTGGAATCCGTGCTGGGGACGACGAGACACTAACAACTCGCCACCTTGAGCGGAAAAGCCTTTTATGAGACGAAAACCCAAGCGTAAAACGGGTAGGTCGTTTTCCAGTATTTGCTGGTGATCCCATTGGCTGTGATTCACACACACAGGTAAGATTTTGACACCGTGACGTGTTGCGTCTTGCAATAGTTGTGACGGGCTGTAAAACCCCATGGGTTGGCTATTTAGCAAAGAACAATAAAAGGCGACTGGGTAGTAATGTTTTAACCACGCCGATGTGTACGCCAACACGGCGAACGAAGCACTGTGCGATTCAGGAAAACCGTATTCTCCGAACCCTTGTATTTGCCTGAAAATTTGCTCGGCAAAGGCGAGTTCATAGCCGCGCTCCTGCATTCCATTGATCAGCTTCTCTCTGAACGGCGCCAATTTTCCACTGCGTTTCCATGCCGCCATGGCTCGGCGAAGTTGATCGGCTTCACCGCCGGTAAACCCTGCTGCGACCATCGCCAGTTGAATAACTTGTTCCTGAAAAATCGGCACGCCCATGGTTCGCGACAATACAGATTCCACCGCTTTTGATGGGTATGAAACGGCTTCTTGTCCCCACCGACGCTTGAGATAGGGATGCACCATATCCCCTTGTATGGGGCCTGGACGTACAATGGCGATTTGGATGACTAAATCATAGTAACAAGAGGGTCTTAGCCTTGGCAGCATGTTGATTTGTGCGCGAGATTCGACCTGAAATAGACCCACAGAATCGCCTTTTTGTAGCTGTTGGTAAACCACGGGGTCATCGCCCATTGCGGTTATGTCTGCGATAGATAGTGATCGTTGATGATGCTGACTGATCATTGCGAAGGCTTTACGAATAGCGCTTAGCATCCCAAGTGCAAGAATGTCGACTTTCAGTAAGCCGAGGGACGCCAGATCATCCTTGTCCCATTGGATCACACTGCGTTCTGCCATGGCCGCGTTTTCGACTGGAACCAATTCATACAATGGTCCTGCAGATATAATAAATCCGCCCACGTGTTGGCTTAAATGGCGAGGGAAACCACGGATTTCTTCTACTAGCTCCAATAGCCAGCGACCAATATGAGACTCTGTATCAAGCCCTAATGCATTCAGTTGTTCGGCTTTGTTTAGAGCCTTGTCTCTGTGGTTGAGATTTTTGATGTAGTAATCCAGTTGCGTTTCATTGATGCCGAGTGCTTTGCCAACATCTCTAAAGGCACTTTTAAACCGATAGGTGATCACAGTTGCCGCTAATGCGGCACGCTCACGGCCATATTTTTGGTAAATATAGCGGAATATTTCCTCACGGCGTTCGTGCTCAAAATCCACATCAATATCAGGCGGCTCGTCGCGTTCTTTGGAAATAAAGCGTTCGAAGAGTACGTTAATTTTTTCTGGGTTGACCGCTGTTATTTCAAGGCAATAGCAGACAACAGAGTTAGCGGCAGATCCCCGCCCTTGATATAAAATCCCTTGTGATTTCGCAAATTGAACGATGTCGTAAATCGTCAGGAAAAAGTACTCGTACTTCTGCTCGGCAATCAGCACCAATTCTTTTTCGATAATAGCGCGAACCTCCGGTTTTATGCCGTAAGGAAAACGGAGAATGATGCCTTTTTCGACAAGGTGACGAAGGTAGTGGCTAATGGTAAATCCGTCAGGAACCAATTCGGCAGGGTATTCATAACGTAATTCACTTAGACAGAAATCGCATCGACTCGTAATGCGCGCGGTTTCTTGTATCCATGTGTCAGGATAGAGTTTGGCGATTTTATCGAGAGGCTTAAGCGCTTGCTCACCATTGCGTGGCAGTGATAATCCGCATTCATTTAGCGGCTTGCGAAGGCGAATTGCGGTGAGCACGTCAAGTAAGGGCTGGCGTCGCGGGTGGTGCATTAATACGTCGTTGGTACAGACAACAGGTAAATCTAAGGTATTGGCAAGGGTATCTATCAGAGTGAGGTACCGAGCTTCATCGGGCAAAAGAAGGCGCTCAGCACCAATCCATAGTCGACCATCGAAGGTTTGCTTAACCCAATACTGGAAATGTACAGAATCACTTTTTTCTTCATGCTCCAATGTCGGGAGCCAAATGCACAGGCAATGTTTGATGTGACTAAAATCCTCGCTGAAGACTTGATAGTGACCTTTCTCGCTACGCATTCGCGCTTGGGTGATTAATCGCGCTAGTTCACCATAAGCGATGCGGTTGGGGCAGAGCAGTACCAATTTTTCTCCTTTAAAGAGCATCTCTGAACCTATGATCAGTGTCAGATCTAGCTGTTGCTCTCTAATTGCGGTGTAAGCACGCACTACGCCAGCAAGTGAGCATTCATCCGTAATGGCGAGTGCGTTATAGCCTAAGGTGGCCGCGCGTACGACCAGCTCTTCGGGGTGTGAAGCGCCAACCAGAAAGCTGTAGTTGCTTTTACAGTGAAACTCGCTAAACCAAGGCGAATGTTTATGCGACATGTTGTGTCCTCTCAACAAAACAAACCATGTTCAAACCATTCTCCCGTTGCAGTGCGAAACACCCAACACAGCTGCCCTTGTTTATTGCGTGCAACAAAGTAATCGCGCTGTATGGGGGCTTTGTCCCACCATCCCCCGCTGATACGCTCTGGCCCTGCAAGCGTGTCTGGGCGCGAAAGCAATGGACGTGGAGTGACATGCAGTAATGAGGGGCGAGGAGGAAGGTGAGCAGGCAATGTTTGCGCACACGGTTGTAAGGGGTTTTGGCGACGAAATGCGCGCTCAGGTCGATGATCATTTTCTAGCGTTAAACTGTATACCGCCTGTTTTCCGGCTTTGGCCTGCATCAGGCTGATCAGCTCCCCTGGTGTAAGCTGTCCGCGTTTTCCTGCAAAGAGATCCTGTGTGGGGGATTGTTTGGCGAGCAAGGTGTTAGCGTCGATGCGAATATGCGTGACGGGCGCATCGAGCTTTAGCTTTTCCAAGTGCAGTTGCAGCAGAGGCATCCAACGGCTTGCTGCTGATTCAGGTGTGGCTGCCGAGAGAGTGATTACCTTATCGTCGTCATGTTCACGCTGCCTGAAAGTAAGCGTGATATTGGGTACAACAGCCTCCCTTGCGAAAAGGAATTTCTCCATTTCCCTTAACATGCGCTGAAGTGGAAAGCTGAGGGTTTGGTTGTTGGCAATCTCATGCAGAAGCTCGAGCGATTGATGAAAATATTCCGGAGGTGAAAAGAACGCCTGCTGTGCAATGTGGCTCTGTGTCAGGGCGCGAAGTTGCGCAGAAAAGGTTTTCCCAAAGCGTTGGACGAGAGAAGCAATAGGCAAATTAAACAACTGCTTGGCGTGGCGGATCCCCATTCGTTCTAGTTGAACTGCTTGCTTGTGGGTGAATCCTAATTGATGCACGCTCAGGGTTGTTAATGCACTTTCTGTGATTTCTTTGGTGAGAAAGCCTTTGTCAGCGCTTGCTTGTGCCAGATATCTTGCCGCTTCAGGGTAAGGGCTTAACGCAAAGTGGAAGGTGATTTTCTCGTTCTTTAAGACGGGCAATAATGCCTGCCAGTAATGATCGAGCGAACCATAAAGCTTGAGCATCGGACTCACTTTCATCAATAACCCATTGGGCTTATAAAGCACAATGTCTGCGTTGACGTGATAAATCAAAGCTGCCAGTTGCAATAGGCGTTCAGCTTCTTGTTTTTCATCGTAATCCATCACATGAAGCCCATGGCAAAGTGCACTCGCGGTACCCAAATCGTTGCTAGGAACAATGCCATGTTCGCGGGCTGCAAGATTTGCCTGACACACTTCACCGTTAGTGCGAGAAAGCACAATCAGGGGTGACTCAGAGCCGTTATCACGTTCTATGGTATTGAGCAGCAATGCAGGAAAATACAAATAGAGCCACAGCATCAGCGAAACAGTGGAACGACATTGATGCAGGCAGTGTCAGAGTCATGTCGATAGTGATGGTGAGAATAGGTGCTGTAAATGGCTGGAAGTGACAATGAGAAGGGTGGAACTGGAAGCCCGCGACGTTTAACCACGTTGATCGTGAGTCCATCTGCGGATGGTGTGACGGACAATCGACAGCTGACAGGCAAGCCTTGGGTACTTTTTTGGTGCGTGAACATAAACAGCAAACAATCATTCTCAGCTGCTGCCAATTGCAAGCGCCTTGCTTGTGTAACCGACAATGATTTTCCCCACAAAACAGCTGTGCGACAACAACCACTTTTTAGTGCTTGTTCGACACACCACAATGTTGATGGTAAAGACGCATCCAAGATAATCACTTTGTCCAAATCGAGGTCAGCTTGGCGAAGTGCAAGGGGGTTGAGTTCTCCTGGAGGCGTAGCAAACAAGATGAGTTCACTGTCTTTCATTCCACGTGCGATGGCAGGTAAAGCCAATCTCAGTTCACCAATGCCAAAGCAAGGGAGCTGCAGTTCAACCACGCCAGATTCAGGCCAACCACCATCGAGCTTTTCATCAATAATGGCATGGCCACTGGGTCGGCAATGTGTGTTGGGTTGGTAGAGGCGATTCGCCGTCCAGATCCCAGAATGCAGAGCAAGAATGTTATCAAGCATAATTAATAATACTGTATATATGTACAGTATTATTCTAGGAGGATCTTAGTGAGAGAGCAAGTGTGATTGACTGCATTTCTGTCTGTGCTAATCGAGATAGTCGCAGGCTGAAAGCGTCGCAAGCGGGTTAAGAAACACATATACTCACAGGGATTAAGACAATAATAAACGTAGAGAAAAGCATGAAAAAATGGCTACCATTTTTTGTTCCATTTGTGCTCTCAGCTTGTGTGACTACGGCAGAGCCAGAAAGTGAAAATATTAATGTTTTGTGGGGCGACGCACTTGAAATGACCGATTGCGAAGATAAGGGTGTGGTCGTTGGCTCTCAGGGGCATTGGTATGATTTTTGGTTGATTGGTGACGGTGTGTTGACGGAAGGAGCGGTGAACCAGTTACGTAATAAGGCCTTAGAACGGGGAGCAGATACGATTTTGCTTTATTCCCCGAAGCCGTTTTCTACGTCAGTGACCTTTTTGGCAAAGGCGTATATTTGTCATCCATAAAGCCACATCACGAAAATGAGTAGTGAACAAAATGCAGCCAGTGTTTCTAGGTGGGGCAACCATCGTTTTATTTCTTGAGATATCGAGTGGTCCTCAACCTTGCTATTAATATCCTGACGCGTCCAGCGTTGAATGTTGGGATGGAAAAACAGGTAGACCTTGACCAAGGAGCCAATCAATTGTTCGTACCACAATAGGGGGACGAAAATAGGATGGAACTGTCCTGACTGTATCGAGATAAGAAGCACATTTGCACTTCGTGTGGCGACGACCCAAAACAGGTAAGCAATAACCACTTTGGCGCCCATATAGGTTGCTACGACCAATGCCAATGCTGGCCCTATCAAGGTTGTCCACATGCTAATACGTTGATCAAGCAAGCAAATCCACAGAAACCACCCCGCTTTTTTGGGGCCAAGCTGTATTGCGCGAATGTTACTTCTCAGCATATTACCGTACCAACGTGTCATCAATGACAAGCTAGTTTTGACGAAGCTACCTGATGGGGCATCTTCTAAACAGGTGACAGCAACATCTGGGATATAGAGCATTTTCCAACGTTCTTTTAATATAAAGAACCAAGTACTCTTATCATCGCCAGTTAACATGCGTATACGACCATAACGCCAGTGTTTAACATGGTCATATCGAAGGCTATCAATAAAATCGGGGGATAAAGCCAGAGATGCGCGGTATGCAGAAAAGCGACCTGTTAACACCAGTACACGGTAAGTCAGGCTTAGGGAACTCATATAAAAGTGTCGTTGTGCCATGCGCTGACGGTACCATTGACGCGTTAGAGAGTTCCCTTTCACTATCGGTTTATTGTGCGTTGTTAATGCACCTAGATCGTGATAACGCATTAAAAAACCAGACACTTTAGTCAAAATACCTTCGGGTAAAACCGTATCGCCATCCATTAAAATTAAGACGCTGTCTTTTGATACCGGACGTTCCTCCGCGAGCAAAGTGAGTGCATCAGCCATGGTATTGCGTTTACCTGTGCCATCCTGATCGATAATGTAGAGGCTGACCGGAACACGTTGCTTGAGTTTATCGAACTGAGATTCGATGATGTTGATGTCAGCTTCATCGGTCACACATGCGACAGCGCGACATGCAACGCCAAAGTTTCCAATTTCGTCAATCAGCGCTTTAAATACCGGTGCACTGATCTCTGGCGTGGTGCGATAACAAGGGATTACCACGAGAATTTCGCTCGGCTTTTGTGTCATTTCCGCCAAGCTAGATAACGCAGGGTAGCGCACATACTGATAATAAAGCCCGCGAATAAGGTGAATACTTTTCCAGCCATAGCGCCAGGTACCAATAATGCCAAGTGTGTAAAGTACTTCGGGTTGTATTTGATCGGTCGGTAAGATGGTATAGAGCGCCCATAATCCCAAGAGGAAAGCGCCAAAGAACAACCACCATAAGATCGTGACATGACTGGGGTCATCACGGTGGAAGTTCTTAACAACCAACTTGTCGACATTCATAGATTAAACCAATGTTTGAAGATGTCTTTCCAGCTCACTGTTGCAATCACAGTCGCGGGCTCGTTAACGATAGAGTCGCGGTCTGAATCTGAGGGCAACACTTTAATCAAGGTGTACTGTTGCAACCTGGGTAGAGTCTTAGGTAAGCCGCTTAGTGACTCACCTTCTTCATTATAAATATCGCTGTTTGATGCACTGTAGTATTGAATATGGTCGATAGTGCCCACTAACTTCTCATCTCGACTCGCGAGTCGATATTCTACGGGCATGCCAATATGCAGAAGTTCTGCACCTTCAAGAGGCATCAGTGCCAAAATAGATCGCGCGGTACGGTTTTGTTGAGCGACAGGAGACAGTTCAAATATCGAGGTGCCTGTTTGAACGACCTGACCGTCAGAGGCATTGATGGTCACGATATAGCAATTACAAGGAGCGTAAGCAAGACCACGGGTTTTGAGCCTTTCGATCTCTTCGAGTACTCTGTCTTTCTTAATCACTAACATGTCGAGCTTACTTTGTACTTCAAAGGGAGAGTTCAAGCTGCCTTGTGCTTCTCGTGGGGGAACCCCAATCAATATCTGATCAAGCTGGGATTCGATTTCTTCAATTTGAGTATCCATCGAAAGCAGAGCCCGCTTAATTTCGAATACCTCGATACGTTCAAGCTCACGAGAAATAGTATCGACAGTGCCTCTTTTCACACCATTTGCATAAAGCGATAAAATTCGCTCGCGCGTTGATAGCTCTTGTTCGAGTAATTTTCGCTTGTCCGTCATGACTTGAAGTTCGGTGAAAAGGCGGGAATTGTAACGAGCGACAGACTCCTTGCTTTGACGCAGCAGTGTTTGCAGATAATTGATTTCACTGTTGATGCCACTGAGCACCTGCGTGTCTTTGGCGAGAAGGTCTGTGCCCTCTTCTGTAAATACGGTAAACAGAAGTTCCCCTTTCTCAACCAGCTGGCCGGGTTTGTAGTCACCGAGCCTAAGTACACCATTGTTGTAGCTGCGTTGAGTGAGCACAGGCTGACTAACCGCCGCATGCGCGGAAGCGATGGACAAGATACGAGACTGGATCATTAGTGCTGCAGTGATAACCAAGGCGACAGACACCAAGGCGACAATGGCAAAACGCCACCAGTTTTGCTGCATGCGCTTTACTTCTTCTTCATGAAGCTGCGCTTTCACACCGTAAGAGGTTACGCTCTCCAGAGAGATGGTTTCGCCCGTCAGGTAGGTATCAACAATGCTTTGTAGCGTTTTTTGGTGACCGGAGTTGAGAGAGTAGAATTGGCAGCCCAGCGCGTAGCCATTTTCGCTAGCTCGCATCACCTCGAATTGAACAGGTGTAGAGAAACGCCCAACCGGAAGCTCGAAACAGAGATGTCCGTGGTGCTTATCTCCTTTCTTACCGGCATATTTTTCATCGCCAATCGAAAAACCACCAACACTCCATTCTTTCGTCGGATAGAGAATGCCATCAATTTCGATTTGTGCGGAAAATTCGATTCGTGGAAACTTTCGAGCACCGGATCGGGACTGAAAAGTATGAATCGAACCTGTGCTAATCGCTGCTACTCCCATAATGCCTCCAGACATAATGACTTCTGATTCGTAAATGCAATAGTCACGCCAAGAGTGCACCCATTTATGTTGTAAGATTTAATTCTCACTTTTGATATTAATAATGAGTATATAAGTAAATGGGCATTTCCACCTGAATTGTCGCGGAAAACGTAGCATGTAGGCTGGTCGTGATCGTTTCTCGTGAACATTGGCGATAAAACACGCGCTAGCAATCACCCAAAGGAGATGGGGGAGGGTCCACGTGTAAAGCGTCGCAAGCTGCAAATTGCTAGGTATTGAGGTGAGGTTTTCGCAAAATGACTTTAAAAAAGAAACAGAAACAAAAAAGGAGCATCACGCTCCTTCAATGTTTTTTATTGAGTTTTTATCTCTGAGCATACAATCAGAGTTTTGATGCGCGTTCGATGTGAAACAGATGAATTTCATGCAGTATGCGCTCAGAGATGATTTCAGAAATGATGCCATCAAAACGTGTTTGTAGTGCTTGCACTGAAGGTATCATTTGCAGCACGCCTTCTTCATTTTCTGGGGTGATTTCTACATCTAATTCCAAATCACAATCTAATGTCGCGATAAAGGGCTTCATCCTTTCAAGAATACAGTTCACCATATATTCATTTGAGCTCAGATGAAAAAGTTCATCGCGGATCAGGTCTGTCAATGCGCATGGCTCCGGCGCAAGTGGCACATTTTCGGTTGGAAAATGGATAACAGTCGGCATAGCGTACTCTCTAAAAATCTTGAATTTATTGAAATTATGTTTTTATTATTTGTAGTAAAATTAATTAAAAAATGCCTATTTGCCTAGGCTTAGCTGAAGATAGTGGAGCTTAGTTAGCAATCTTTAAAAAAAGGACTCAAAAAGCAACCTTTTCAAGGTTGCATAATTTCTGATGTTCTACTAGGGCTTTGATTCGCGCATCTTTTGGCACAATAAATCAGATTTTCTTTGTGATTTTTCAAGTAAATATTCCGGTAACTCATTGTTTTCAAAATCATATTGTTCGATATCTTTACAGAGGCTACCAAAGTCAACTGCACCAACCATTAACGCTGCGCCCTTCATTTTGTGAGCGATTTTTTTCACTTCAGTGTATTGACCGCCATTCCATGACTTTTCTAACGCTGCCATGTCTTTCTCTTGGGATTCTAAATAGCGGTCGATTAACATGCCGATCAGCGCTGGATCATCGCCTGTTGTATCTTTTAGCGTGGTTAAATCAAATAGCGGAGGGGCGTCTTCTTTTTGCGCCGTCACTGTCGAGACGTGCACCTCTTTCACGTTAAGTAATGATTGGCTTGTGGATAGCTTTGAGGTGGTCGCCATCTTGTCTGATAGGGTCATGCCTCCTCCATCAATAGCGACATTGGCTTGCCCGTCACTGACTTCGCTACCAGGCTCTTCAATCGCAGGCATCAGGCTGTTAATCATTGAAATTAAGGTTTGCTGTTTGAACGGCTTCGATATGTATTCGGTCATGCCTTCTTCTAAGCATCGCTCTTTGTCTCCGACCAGTGCATTTGCAGTCATTGCAATGATAGGCACGGGGGGCAGGTGATGCTCTGCTTCTAATTGACGTATTTTCCGCGTCGCTTCATAACCATCCATGACAGGCATCTGACAATCCATAAAGACCATGTCATAGCGGCTAGCCATGAAACGATCGAAGGCAATCGCTCCGTTATCAGCAATGGTTGTGTTGCACCCAAGATTTTTAAGTACCGTCTTAATCAATTCCTGATTAACAGGATGGTCTTCCGCTACCAAAATTGAGAGACCTGTTCTCAGTAGGGCATCATCTGGACGGCTCAAAGCTCGTTCTCGATGCGTTATATGACGATAGATGTCGTCGCGTTGATACCCTTGTTCGTCAAGAGACAGGATGCTCTCTAATGCATGGGTGATGTTGAAAATATTGAATGGGGCCGTGATAGCCGCTGAAATGGACAACTTCTCTTGGGTTATTAATCCCTTGATGTCGGCCAAATAAAGGATGTGTTTGGTTTGACTTGTTGATGTCAGTGATTCTCTAAGCGCATCAATTGAAATGGTGTGGTCAATAATTGTCACACTAAAGCCCGTTGATTGTTCTAGGGCGCGTATTGCTGTGTTTTCATCACGAGCAATGACGGTGTGTGTCTCATGAAAGTGGAGATATTTTTGGATGTTAGTGATTTGACTGACACAGCGAGACACCAAAAGTACGTTGCTTTGCTTTATTCGCTCAGAAGGAATCAGAGTGACTTGTTTAGTGTCAGGAATGCTGACTGTCAGGTATGTGGTGAAGGCAGAACCTCGACCGATCTCGCTTTTAGCGCTGATTTTTCCACCAAGTAGATCGACAAACTTGCTGCAAATAGGTAGCCCAAGCCCTGTTCCCTGATAGCGTCGTTTACTGGAGTTGTCAATTTGGGAAAAGTTATCGAACACCTTGCTGAGGTTGTCCTGTTTAATACCAATACCGGTGTCTGTCACTGTGATTTCAATATCGCAATGATTGGCAGAGCGGTGCAGTTGAACGATGGAAACATCGACGAAGCCAGTATCGGTGAATTTAGCGGCATTACCAGCAATATTGACCAATATCTGTCGGAGTTTGCCAAAATCTGATGTGATTTCGGCGGGTAATTCAGGGTCGGTAAACGACGTAAAGCTGACTCTATCTTTCACTCTAGGTGCAACGATGTTGGTCACGTTTTCCATCAATTCATTGACTGAAAAAGACTCCTCTCTGAGCGTCATTTTTCCTGCTTCGATTTTAGACAGGTCGAGGACATCATTGATGATATCGAGCAGCGCATTCGCAGAGATAGAAATGGTGTCGTTGTAATGACGTTGTTCGTAAGATAATTGCGTATGTTCGAGTACCTCTGACATACCAATGATGCCATTGATAGGCGTGCGTATTTCATGGCTCATCATGGCAAGGAAGTTTGATTTTGCCTCATTGGCTTGTTCCGCTTCTTCCTTTGTTTTTATCAGTGCGTCATTCACTTCTTGGTTAAGCTGCGTTTGCTTGTCTGAATAAAACATACTGCAAATGCTTTTAACCACTGGGGCTATCCAGTTGATTTGCTCGTCTGAATACGGCTGTTCTCGCCCCGCGAGAACGATGACGCCAATTGCTTCGCCTTTTGTGATCAAAGGAAGTAGCGCGTAGTGAGTGAAAAAGTTCTGGATATCGCTTTCATCATGCTTTTGCAGTGAAGAGTATTCAGTGCGCCTAAGGTTGATGGCGGACTGTGCAATGGGAATGAGATGCGTTGGGAGCGTATCAAATGTTTCGGCGAGACCAACAGTTTGATGTTTGAATAACAGGGTTTGACGGCCATTTTTGACTTCTAACATGGCCGTCATTTGACTTTCGGTGAACGTCGCGAGAACGACTAACGCTTTTTTGAAAGATCGTTCCGAATTCCCCGTTGTCATGTACATATCTTGTACGGTGTTGAAGACGGAGTATAAGGCATTGCTTCGGCTCAGTTTTGCTTCAACATTAGATTGCTGCGTGATATCTCGAATGTTTACCACAACGTAATAGCTGTCGCCTATATGCTGCTTGTTGGCTTTAATATTCAAGTAGACCGCATCTGAGTCTTGACCTTGTTGTTGAATTTTACTGAATTCCCCTTGCTCTAATGCGCGTTCTTTTGCATCTTTTAGTACTTCGATCAGCACGGTGTTATTGTTGGTTTTTAGATCATGTAAAAGCACATTACGTGGCATGTTCTCTGGTAGACCGATGAGTGTTTTCGCGCATTCATTAACGGAAACGGTATGACCGAACTCATCTAGCACAATGACGCCATCAGCGTAATTACGAAGAATGGATTCCAAGTAACTTTGGCTGAAACCAATTTTTAGGACAGATTTGGCGTGTCGCCATAAAAATATGGCAAACGCGAGAGAGACGACCAGAAATGCGAACGCTAAATATGTGCGCGTATAGGCAACCACACTAAGGGCTTTATCGGCGCTAAATTCAATCACCAGCCCCACAGGGTAGGTGGTGTGCCATTGCCAAATACCAATAGACTGATCGGGCAAATGACCATTGAACCCAGATGTATTCAACATGAACGTGTTTGAAACCGTTTCTAATAAGTCTAATGGGGTGGGAACGTCACTGGGTTGAGGCGAAGATTCGAGAGTTGAGGGCAGTGAAAAAGTATCGTTAGGTGAAGAGACGACCTTCCCCAGTTTGTTGACGGCGAATGCCAAACGTGTCGGTGCGGTTTCTTGAGTGACAAACAACTTGTCGAAGTCATGTGTGTCTCGTATCACCAACAGTATCGGTGATGTGCTTTGGCTTTCATCTTTCGACAACACGGCTCCCATTGTGATAGAGGCTGTTTTAGTGCCATTCGGTGATTCTGGGGCTGATATAAATGTTTTTTGGGATTGAATAGAATTTGCATGACGCTTGTAGGCTTGCGTCATCAGAGCGAGGTTTTCAGATTTCAGGCTTAAAACTAACTCTCCCTTTGGCGAAAACACAGCAACATTATCAAATTGAAAACTGTCTGCATAAAGCTCAAAGGCGGTGTATATAGAATCCGTACTATGCAGTTCTCTGCCGTCATAGACGCCACTTTCCGACAGTATTCTCTTTACTTGTTTATCATGAGCGATGATTTGTAATTCTCTCTGTCTATGCTCCTGCCAATCTCTGACCGCTCCATTCAAACTGGCTATTTCAGCCTGTAAGAAGTAATTCATTTTCAACTCAGTATCTTGATAGATAGCACGGAAAAACCACAGAAAGGTTAGCAATAAGAGAATGATCACCGCACTGCCACTTAAAAAAAGCTGGGCTAAAGTGTGGCGAGATTCAGGGCTGGAAAGAAGCAGATGTTTACGCATTGGGTTCTCGTTATCATTCACCAGAGAAAATGGACCTGTATTTCGTGTCTTCTTGAATCACATGCTTTACCCACCAAAAGCGCAGAAATTTGAAAAAATCAGTTTTATAAAAGCTTGGATCTGCTTGGCATTTCAGTACCACGAAGTCGGCTTGTTTCACCAGCCTTAAATGGATGTCTCGGTGGATTTTTAAACGCGCATAGCCATGTTCTTCAAGCAAGGCTTCTTCACGAAAAATATGCTGTTTCACATAGTGCTGAAAACGATTGGATACGCCTTCAAAAGCTTGGTCTTCTCTATGTTCAAGAATGAGATCGTAGGTATCATTGATGATATTGAGTAGTTCTTTGTTGCTTGTATCTAACTCTTCGTTGTCGACGGTGAACCGATCTTGCCATTTGATGAATTTATTGCGGTCATCGGGCTTTGTCACTTCCGTGTTTTGTGCATACTGCAGTGGGTTTTGAACAGATGATGGGGGAGGCGTTTTGGCTTTCTCTCCATGCAAAAGCATGTCGAATTCTCTTAGGTCCTCGTCATTAAAGGCCACCGTTCCATTGACTTGGAACGCTGTCGATTTCGCGGGGTCTTGTTGGTACATCGAGAAATAATGCTCAATGGTTTTTTTAGGTTTGGCTTGTTGAGAAAGCTGGGTAATGCGATCTTGCAATGACTTTCGGTTGACCGGCTTGACCAGGAAAGCATCAACATCAAATGCGATACATTGTGCGATGACTTGTTCGGACGCATTCGCGGTGAGAATGATGATCGGAATGTCATGAGGTAGCCCATACCTTCCGCTGCGAATCAGGCGCAACATTTCGAGCCCATCAATAGGCTCCATTTGTAAGTCAGTAATGATTAACGAAGGACGATGATGATAAAGCTTAGAGATCGCATCTGCGCCATCAACCGCGGTAATCGACTCTTTAAAGCCGAGCGATTTGGCCATGATAGCAATCGTTTCACGAATCATTTCATGATCATCAACGACCAAGCATTTCTCTAACATCCAGACTCTCCAATGACTTACAAACCCCTATTTAAGAGATAGTCTATATTGCTGATTTTTCAACAAAAGAGACGCTTGTATCACGAATGAAATTTAGGTGTCAGAGATAGATCCCGTTCTTGTGAAATTATCGAATAAACCAAAAGAAAATCATTGAGATCAGAACGGTAGATAAAGTGCCCAATCGCAGCAGGCTAAGAGCACATACAAAGATACCTGCAATCAAGAAAGGGTTTTGAACAGAAATATCCAATTCACCCTGAGGGAAAACCAAAAATGGAACAGCGAGAGCGGTTAGTACTGCAGGCGCACTGAACTTCAATATACGCTGCATCACAGGCGTGACTCGAAATGGAATACTCTTAGCAAGGAAGAAATAACGCACAGAAAAAGTGATGCATGCCATGCCGAGAATCATGAGCCATGTGTTCATTATTTATCCTCCTTGTTGGCGTTTTTTATGGGAGTCAGACTTTCGCAGAAAAACCCCGCAATCATGCCAATAAGAGCCGCGGCGATCAGTGCGTTACTCATACCCGCCAGCGTCAATAACACCATGGCAACAGCAGAGACAATCACGCTGACGAGAATAGGCAGTTCTTTGATGGTAGGGATAACCAACGCAATGAAGGTGGCGGCGATGGCGAACTCAAGGCCAAGCTCTTCGATGTTGTCAAACTGCGTACCGCCAAGTACACCAACCAAAGTGGCAAGGTTCCAGCACAGATAAAAGAAAGTGCCCGTGATCAATGCATAATGACGATCAAAGTGGCCGGTACGCTCAGTGTGAGCTGCGCTAACAGCATACATTTCATCGGTGAGAACAAAGCCCAATGCCAACCGCCATCGCAATGGCAGGATACGGATATGCTGACGCAAGTTAACCGAGTACAGCAGGTGCCGTGCACTAATCACAAAAGTCGTGCCAAATAAGGTACTGGCGGGTGCCCCCGCAGCCATCATGGCGACGCCCGAAAGCTGTGCTGCACCAGCGAAAACGAACAACGACATGGCTTGTGCCTGAAAGGGGGTAAATCCAGCCTGAATACCCAGTGAACCACAAAGCACGCCCCATGGAAGTACGGCAAGACTAAGAGGAAGCATATCAGCACAAGGGTTGAGCCAAGAACGGGTGTTAGGGCGAGACACGGGAGATTCCTTTTGCATGTTTTAATCTTTTGTTATGACGACATGTCAGCCGTTGTATCAATGCGAGGTTTTGAAAGCTTGCATGAAATTGCGCGCTGATATTGTTTGGGTGTGACACCGATGGCGCGTCTGAAATGGCGATGCAAGTGGCTTTGGTCGTGAAACCCACTGGCGATAGCGCAATCAACGAGAGAGAGGCCATTTTTCAACATCGATTGCGCGAGACGAATACGCTGTTGTATTTGATACGCATGAGGCGGAAGCCCAAAGCGAGCCTTGAACTGGCGAACAAGATGATACGGGCTGATACCGGATAGAACACTTAAGGTGTCAAGATTTACAGTGTCAGTGACATGCTGATGGAGATACTCTCTAACAACATCCAACTGTGGTCCAATTTTCGCGATATCAACGGGTTGCTGAGGATGCTTATTGAAACGACAGGTTAACGTTAGCAGTAAGTGGTGTGTGAAGGTTTCCGTGAGTAAGGTGTCTTCATTGTTTCGCAGCAAGGCAAAAAGTGTCAGGAGTTGGTTCGCCAGTTTCGGGTCTTGTTCTACCGCAAAAGGGAAATAGGGGACATCTGATGCCAGCCCAAGATCTTTTGTCACTGCTTGAAACTGCGCGTTAGTGGGATACATAGCTTCATAGGCCCAGCCGCCTTCACTGGCAGAATGGCCATCATGAATTTGGTCCGCATTGACCATGATAATGCTACTTGTTGGCGCAACGTGATAGCTGCCATTTCGCCAAAAACGCTGCGCGCCATGGCGGATCACACCGACTGTATAACCTTCATGTGTATGGCGTGAAAACGCCTGCTTTTCATACGTTGCTTGCAGGAGTTCTAGCCCACCAAGCAAAGGAGAAGCATCAAATTTTGCATGTTCCATTGCAGACCTTCATTGCCTTAGCCGCTTAGTATAGGGCAAAACAGGGATGAAAATTTGTACGAAATTGCGGGAATTGGTCACATGAAAGAGGGAAAACGAAGAAAGGACGCCCGAAAGCGTCCTTTTAAATTCTCTGCGGGTAGAAAAATTATGCTTTTTCTACGTTTGCAGCCTGTGGGCCTTTTTGGCCTTGCTCGATTTCAAATGTTACTTGCTGGCCTTCAGCCAGCGTTTTGAAACCGTCGCCAGTGATAGCACGGAAGTGAACGAATACGTCTGGGCCATTTTCCTGTTGAATGAAACCAAAACCTTTTTCTTCGTTAAACCACTTCACAGTACCGGTAGATTTAGACATGTTGTCTCCTGAATATATTTCTATCTGTTACTTTGCAAATAAGTATGTGGACCTACTAATGGATCTTTTATGGTGACAAATTTAACGAATATCTTCAGGACAACTTACTTATGCGAAGGTAGTGTGTAACGAAGTGAGTATTCAATTGCAGCATAAAACGCTCTATTAACCAGGCCGAACAATATTACTGCGGAGAAACCGACGGTAAACCATTTGTCGGTTGGCTCTGCATTACCTTGTGCGTTTTGTCACCTAAATCGCTGTATAGAGAACGACCCAAACGACATTGTGCACTTAGTAAAAATAGTCGGAAATTAGAGAAAAGAAAGTGAGTTATATCTCGAAATATGAAAAAAAATCTTTATTTAAGCTATTAATCAAGTGGTTATGGCAAAATCTGGTTTTGTATTTATATCGTAAATTCAACACCTTTAGTCACTGATTATCAGGTATGTTAAGTTTTGATTGGTGTTGAGCTGTACTAATTTTTTGAAAGGACTTGATATGATTCGAGTCTCTGCAAGCAAAACTACAGCCTGTTTGGGTTCATATTTGTCGCTTTGTGCGCGTGGAGTAACACAGTGAAAATTGGGATAGATTTAGGTGGTACCAAGATTGAGGTGATGGCTATCACTGAGAGTGGTGAAGAAGTTTTTCGCAAACGTGTTCCAACGCCTCAGCATGACTATCAGGCAACGTTACGAGCAATTAAAGGTTTAGTCGATGACGCAGAAAAAGCCGTCGGTAAAACCTGTAGCGTTGGCTTGGGAATACCGGGTACCTTATCCCCGGTATCTGGCTTGGTGAAGAATGCCAACTCAGTGTGGCTAAATGGTCAGCCTCTCGACAAAGATCTTGGGCAATTACTCAACCGGGAAGTTCGTATTGCCAACGATGCTAACTGTTTAGCGGTGTCAGAAGCGGTCGATGGGTCTGGCGCAGGAAAACACATGGTTTTCGGTGTGATCATTGGTACGGGTTGTGGTGGGGGTATCGCGATCGATGGTCATGTTCACGCAGGTGGAAATGGTGTGGCTGGTGAATGGGGACACAATCCCTTGCCTTGGCAGAGTGAAACCGACACTAAGCACGCCGAAGACATTCCGTGCTATTGCGGCAAACCAGGTTGCTTAGAAGTGTTTATTTCAGGGACTGGCTTTTGGAAAGACTTTGAACTGACAACAAACCAAACACTTCGTGGCCCTGAAATTATTCAAATGGCTGAAAAAGGCGATGCGGACGCCGAAGCCTGTATTCAACGCTATGAAGATCGATTGGCCCGCGCGTTGGCATCTGTTGTCAATGTGATTGACCCAGACGTAATTGTTTTGGGTGGCGGTATGTCTAACGTCGAGCGCCTTTACACCAATGTCCCTAAGCGAATGGCGAAATGGGTGCTGGGTGGCGAATGCGCGACACCCGTGGTGAAAGCCAAATATGGCGACTCAAGTGGTGTGCGTGGCGCAGCGTGGCTTTGGTAAGCCCTCTCATTGTGAACCAACGAGTCACGAACTGAGTCACTAGAAGGTAAGGTAATCCATCACCTTACCTTTTTCTTCTTTTCTTTTAGATTCACGTTTATTCACCGCACATTCTCTAGCCAAGAAATTCTTTCCGTTAATAATCCTAGTCCAGTCCCAATTTCCATCCTTTGATGCATTTTTAGTCAGCGCCTTTCGTTATGATGGGCCAAGATTTCAAATAGTTAAGGGAACAAGAATGGATTTTATTGCGCTGTTACCAGCACTGCTAAATACGTGGGTCATTTTGGCCATTTTGGTGGTCATCTTCTTGCGTTCAGCAGTGAAGTTTGTGCCGCAAAACACGGCTTATGTTATTGAACGATTTGGTAAATATCACAAAACAATGGAAGCGGGCTTGAACATCCTTGTTCCGTTTATCGACCGTTTGGCCTACGTTCGCACATTGAAAGAGCAAGCGTTTGATGTGCCAAGCCAATCGGCAATTACTCGAGACAATATTTCATTGATTGTCGATGGTGTGCTTTATATCAAAGTTGTTGATCCCGTTAAGGCGTGTTACGGCGTAGATGACTATATTTTCTCTGTCACTCAACTGGCGCAAACCTCTATGCGTTCAGAAATTGGCCGTATGGAATTGGATAAAACGTTTGAAGAACGTGAAAGCTTAAATACTGCCATTGTCTCTGCCATCAATGAAGCGGCACTGCCTTGGGGTGTGCAAGTGTTGCGTTATGAAATTAAAGACATTGATCCGCCGCGTTCTGTTTTGGATGCGATGGAGCGCCAGATGAAAGCGGAACGTGAAAAACGTGCTGTTATTCTTGAATCGGAAGGTGCACGTCAGTCTGAAATTAACGTGGCGGAAGGTAATAAACAGGCTCGCGTATTAGCGGCAGAAGCAGAAAGATCTGAACAAATTCTGCAAGCTGAAGGTGAAGCTCAAGCGATTCTGGCTGTTGCACAAGCGCAAGCTGAGGCACTTGAAGTCATTGGTCGTACGGCGTCAACGGAAGAAGGGCAGAAAGCGATTCAATTGGATCTTGCTGTTAAAGCAATTGAAGCTAAAAAAGCCATCGCTAAGGAATCTTCAGTGGTGCTGCTTCCAGACAGTCAATCGAGCGCTGCAGGCGTTGTGGCAGAGGCAATGAGTATTATTAACACCTTGAATGCAGGCAAAAAATAATGGATTTGATGGCGTATATTCAAGACAATTTGGCTGAAGTCACTGTGATCACTGGCTTGGTGTTTTTGATCGTGGAAGTCTGGTTACTTGGGTTGTCGACCATTGTTTTGCTGGCGTTAGGGTTATCAACAATTACCACTGGTGCATTGGTGTGGTTTGGCGTTGTGCCGGCCACGTTGACAGCGGTAATTGCAGGGTCAGGCATTGGTGCTGGTGTGCTAACCGTCTTGCTGTGGTGGCCGATGAAGAACATGCAAAAAACGGTACGCCGCGAATACAATATTCACAGCGATCTGATGGGTTTGAACTTTGTTTTAGAAGCGCAGTTAGATGCAGCGAATCCGGCAACAGTGAGGTATTCCGGCGTGAATTGGAAACTTGTACTTGGCCCGAAACATCGTGATGCCATTCTGCCTTCGGGTGCTTCTGTGAAGGTGGTGGCAGTTGATGTCGGTAAGTTTACCGTCGAGCCTGTGGAAACTGCAGCCGAATAGCCATTACCATGTTCAGCCGCAATAAAAGTGATCACCGCACAACTAACTTGGGTGGGAAGAGCAAAGACGTATACGTTTCGCTTTTCTCACCTTTGTTTTTGACGAGCACCAACATTTCTTCAAATCCTCGATAAGCCATCTCACGAATGGGCTGAGCGACACTGCTAAACGCCATCAGCCTCGCGGTCATGCTGTCATCAAACCCAACGACATCCACCTCTTCGATTCCGTGTTTTTGCAAAGTAATAAGCAATTTTTCTGCAGTAACATCATTCATGCAGAAAAAGGCAGTGGGTGGTTTTTTCTCTTGGTAGCAACGCACGACAAAGGCATTTAAGTCACCATCCGCTTTTATATCGAAGCAGCATTCGTCTGGCAGTATGAAATGACGTTCCGTTAAGTAATCGGAAAAGCCATTCAACTTGGCTTCAAGGCCGGCTCGCACGCCCACGTAGCCGAATCGTCGATGCCCTTTTTTAATCAGATGCTCTGCGGCAAGTCGTCCGCCCTTTTCATGATCGACCGCGAAGCTGGTAATAAGTGAAGAGGTACGAGTCAGCATCACAACCGGGTATGGCAATGCCTGTAGATGTTCGAGGAACCCTGTCTCGCAAGTTAACGGAAGCAAGAACACCCCATCAACGTTGTGTCGTGCGCACTCTTCAAGGTAAATGCGTTCTTGGTGGCGATCGTGTCGACTGTTAAAAAACAAAATGCTGCGTCCGTGTAGATAAGCCTCCTTTTCTAGAACATCAAGAAACTGGCTGAAAAATGGGTTCGTAATATCCGGCACTATTACGCCAAATAAATTGGTGGGTTTGGGGCGCTTGCGTTGATGAGGTTGATAGCTAAATGCTGTCATGACAGCTTCCACTTTTTCCCGGCGCTCGGGTGAGACAGTGTCTGGGTTGTTCATCACGCGGGAAACTGTTGCGGTGGAAACACCCGCTAGTTTGGCGATTTCTCTCACTGTACTCATTCTTGTTATCCGCTCTAAAATATTGAACTGTTCTGATGAAAAAACGCCGCCATTGTAGAACATAATGTAACAAAAATTATTTGTTACATCACAGTTCCAATTCTCTCTTAGCGAAACCAAATCAAAGAACCCTCTGAATGCTGCGGTTACTGATGCTGTTAGTAAGAACCTGCCGTAAGCTTGCGATCTGCTCCGCTAAGGAGACAACATTTTTGGAGACCTTGTTTTGAGATTACTGTCCGACCCGAAGTATGTTGCGCTGACTGAAGCGACATGGTCGATATTCGATGATTACCAGCATCAAGTGGCATCAAGCCACTGGCGTCCCAGCTACCATATTTCTCCGGTGGCTGGGCTATTGAACGACCCGAATGGATTTTGTTTTTTCAACAATGAGTACCACCTGTTTTACCAATGGTATCCGTTTGGTATTGCTCACGGAATGAAGCATTGGGCACATGTGAAATCTGACGATTTAGTGAACTGGTCTTCACCCACACTCGCAATGACCCCAGATACCGCTTACGACGCTCGCGGTGTGTACTCGGGTGCGGCTTACTGTGTAACGCAAGAAAACGGTGAGCAAGAATGCTTGCTCTATTTCACGGGCAACCTGAAATACGAAAACGATATTCGTGACGCGACACAGTGTGTGGCAACCTTGTCCAAAGATGGCGTGGTGACTAAAAGCGTTCAGAACCCGCTGATCCCAACGGTGCCTGCGGGTTACAGCGGCCATGTTCGCGACCCGAAAGTCTTCGCAGTTGGCAATGAATATCGCATGTTGCTTGGCGCACAGACCGAGCAAGAAAAAGGCTGTGTGTTGGTTTATCGCAGTGATGATGCGATGGCATGGGAGCTGATGGGAGAGTTGGACGTTCGTTTTACAAACGACGATGACACCATTGGCGGCTACATGTGGGAATGCCCAGATTTCTTCGAACTGGATGGCTGTGACGTGCTGGTGTTTTCACCACAAGGCATCACGCCAAAAGGGGATCACTTCCATAACGAATTCAACGTGGTGTATTGCTTGGGTCGAGCAGATTGGCGCACGCTAACTTTTGATGTGGAGGTGATGCAAGAGCTGGACCGCGGCTTTGATTTCTATGCGCCGCAAACCATGGACAACCATCCAACAGGGGAACGTATTCTGTCTGCATGGGCGGGATGTGGTGACCCCGATTACCCGAGTGATCGTGAGGGTTGGAGTAACTGCTTAACGTTCCCAAGAGCACTGACTATTCAGGATAATCAGCTTTGCCAGCGGCCCGTTGACGCCATTCAAGCACTTTACGCTGAACATCAGCAAGGTGAAGGCATGGGTTCAGGCATAAAGGTATTAGCAGCAGGTATCCCAAACCGTTATCGCTTCACATTAACGCTAGATGGCGTGAAGTGCCTTACCACACTGAGTTTGCTGGCGACTGAAAACGAATCCCTTGATTTGATCATTGATGCCGATGAAAAACGCATCACGCTTGATCGCAGCAATATGTCCTCACGATTTGCAAAACAGTGGGGCGAGCAGCGCCGCGCGTCGTATCCGGTGGGTGAGACGTTGGAAATTGACGTGCTAATCGATGGCAGTATTGCTGAGATTTTCATTGATGGTGGACGTCTTGCGTTTACTGCTCGTGTTTTTCCGCACTCGCCTCATAGCAAGATTGAACTGAATTCGACGTCAGAGATTCACTACCACTTCGATGCGTACGAGATTTCTCCTTCAGTGAACACTTCCCCGATCACGTCAGAAGCACTTGTTCCTCAGGAACTACATACAGAATTAACCAAGGAATCATAGGAATAATCATGGACTATACCTCCGTAGCCAAGAAGATCATTGCTTTTGTCGGCGGCAAAGAAAACATCAGAAATGCTGAGCATTGCGCCACGCGTTTACGCATTGTGTTGGTTGACGCTGAGAAGGTGGATGTGGATGCTGCCAAAGACATCACAGAAATTAGCGGCTATTTTGCGCAGTCAGGCCAACACCAATTTATTATTGGTACAGGCAAGGTGAGCCACGTTTATGCAGAAGTTAGCAAGCTTCTGGGTAAAAGCGCCGACGCGGGCGAATCATCTGGCGACTTCAAACAAGATGCGTACGCAAACATGACGGTGACGCAGAAAGTGGTGCGTACCTTTGCCGACATTCTCATCCCGTTAATCCCTGTGCTTGTTACCACAGGATTATTGATGGGGCTTCGTGGATTATTGCTTCAGCTCGACGTGCCGTTTACGAGTAACGGTTTAGCGTTGTTCAGCATGCTCACTGATACGGCGTTTGCATTCTTGCCCGTGCTGATTGCTTATTCTGCGGTCAAACGATTTGGTGGCAATCCGGTACTCGGTATTGTGGTCGGCTTGATGATGGTCGCACCTCAATTACCCAACGCTTGGGCGGTGGCGGGTGGTAGTGCCGATCCGATGTCTGTCAGCGTATTTGGCTTCACGATTCCACTGGTGGGGTATCAGGGTACGGTATTGCCGGCGATTTTTGCAGGTTGGTTTGTCGCGTGGCTAGAACAGCGTTTACGCCGCGTCGTACCTGCTGTCATGGATCTGGTTATCACGCCGTTTCTGACCATTTTGATCGCTATCAGTGTCATTTTATTTATCGTTGGGCCCATGCTTCAGGTCGTGGAGCATCAGTCCACGCAGTTGGTCGTGCTTGGTCTAGATTTGCCATTTGGTATTGGCTACATGCTGGTGGGCGCATTGCAACAAGTCATCACTATCTCTGGCTTACATCATGCATTGGGTGTGGTTGAAATCGGTTTGCTGAATGAAACCGGTTCAAACCCGCTTAACCCATTGATCACCGCCTCAATGGCCGGTCAGTTTGGTGCCGCCATTGCGATTGCGACGCTGCTTAAAAACAAAGTGAAAAAAGCGAATGCCTACAGTGCGTCGGTTTCAACCTTGTTTGGTATTACTGAACCGTTGCTCTTCGGTGTGAATCTGCAATACGGCAAAGCCTTTCTTATGGGGATGATCGGCGGTTCTGTTGGCGGCATGGTGGCGTATGTTTTCAACGTGAGTGCGTCGGGTATGGGGATTACTTTCATTCCAGGTATGTTGCTTTACACCAGTTCACTCATGGATCTTATGATGTATCTAGCGGTAATTGCTTCGGCGTTCTGTACGTCGTTTGTTCTTACACGCATCAACAATCCTGTGCAGACTACACAAGGTTAAGTCCTCGGTTTATTGCCAGAAAAACTCTTGTTTTTAATAAAACCGCTTTTTTACGAAAAGGCAGAGTAGCACTTCAATAGACCGCTTGATTGCGGTCTATGATTTTAAAACATGTTTTTATAGGAATGCATTGAATGAGCAAAGTGTGGTTGACCGGTGATGCGGTGGTGGATTTGATTCCTGATACAGAGATGACATACTTAAAATGTCCCGGTGGTGCGCCAGCGAATGTGGCTGTAGCGGTATCACGCCTTGGTGGTGATGTTGGCTTCTTTGGACGTGTTGGCGATGACCCGTTTGGTCGTTTTCTTGCTGCCACGCTAAAACATGAAAACGTGAATATTGATCATCTTGTGCTCGATCAGGACAAGCGCACTTCGACTGTGGTGGTGGATCTGGATGCCAATGGCGAGCGCAGTTTTACCTTTATGGTTAAACCCAGCGCTGACCAATATATGATGCCGGAAGATATCCCGACGTTTTCTGCTGGAGAATGGCTGCATACTTGCTCGATTTCATTGGCGAATGAACCAAGCCGAAGCAGCACGTTTATGGCAATGGAAGCGATCAAAGCGGCGGGAGGCTTTGTTAGCTTTGACCCCAACCTTCGTGAAGAAGTGTGGCAAGACCAGAGCGATATCATCCCGACAGTGATGCGTGCAGTTGCCATGGCTGATGTGGTGAAGTTTTCGGATGACGAGCTGCTATTTTTGACCCAAAAGCCAGATTTGCAATCCGCGTTGGAAGACATGATTGCATTGGGTATGCCGTTAATTTTGGTGACGCAGGGCGCGAAAGGGGCATTGTTGGTGCAAGGTAACCAACAAACACTGATCACAGGTAAAGCGGTGAAACCTATCGATACCACAGGTGCAGGGGATGCTTTTGTGGGAGGATTGCTCGCTAACCTATCGAAAGAACGCATTTCAGAAACATCGCTTCTGACTAGCCCTGAAGCAGCGAAAAAAGCGGTGATTTGGGCAAATGCTTGTGGCGCGTTGGCGACAACACAAAAAGGGGCGATGACAGCATTACCAGATTTAGCCAGTTTAGAAGCCTTCATTAATAACGGCTAAATCACCATACTGCTTTGCGAGTTCAACGTTGATGACTCATCGCTCAGCGTTGAGAAAAGTGTTTAAAGATACGCGCAGGAGATCAACGAGCTTCCTGCGCTTTTTTGACGTTTGTGTATGTGTTAATGGTGAGCTGTTGATGTTCTTTGTTTAGCAGCATCACTGAGTGTCTGGACGAGATCTGCCCGATTGACGGGCTTGGTTAAGTACGAATCCATCCCCGCATTGAGCGCACGGGTGGCATCTTCGGTGCTGGCATGTGCTGACAGACCAATAACGAACACGGGTGGCACATTGTGTTCTTGTTCGAACATACGAATCTGGTGGGTGATTTCATAGCCGTCAATGTGAGGCATGGAAACGTCGGTGATCAAGATATCAAATAGGTTTTGTTTGTAGTGTGCAATGGCGTCTCTGCCATCGGCAAAAAATTCAATATTAACTGCAATGTCAGCAAGGTAGAGACGCAGCACATCTCGGTTGTACTCAATATCATCCACCACAACAATCGATAATGTCTGCAGCGACACCGGCAGCGTTGGTAGTGTAACGCTGTGTGATGCGTTTGATGGCTCAGGCAGCACCTCTTTCATGGCGTGTTGTAGTTCAGACAATAGCTGCAACATACGTATTGGCTTAGCGATGAAATGCGTATCGGAATGATTCGCCGATATCTCAAGTTGTTTGACTTCGGGTACGACGCCAATGGCAGGGCAGACCTGAGTCGTTTGCCATTCACTGTTCATGGACATCAAGACCACCGCGGCGTCATAGTGCTTTTTCGACTGGGCAATGTGCTCGACAGCGGTAAGATACGTGGTCTCTGCCTGCCAAAATGCAAAGTACCTGTTCAAAATAGAGCGGTGGAGTGGGTCGGCATTAACGATGGCAATCTGCTTACCTGATAGTACACCGCTGTCAGAACTAGCTTTGTTAACAGAAGGCAGGGCGATAGTGAACGAAAACTGACTGCCTTTGCCTTCTTGTGACGTAATTTTCAAACTGCTATCAAACAGATCGAGGAGGCTTTGGGTGATAGAAAGTCCGAGACCTGTCCCCTCATAACGTCGTGTGGTGGAACCATCGACTTGTTCAAATGCTTTAGTCACGTCGCTCAGTTTGTCTTGAGGGATGCCAATGCCAGTATCTTCAATGCTGAAAACGTAATTGATATAACCATTTCGCTTTGAGGGTTCGCCACGGATGATGACTTTGATGTAACCGTTATCGGTAAACTTGATCGCGTTTCCGAGCAGATTGTTGACAATTTGACGTAGTCGGAGTTCGTCCCCTATCGCGTCAGTGTTGAGTTCAGGGGGGATATCAATCACCAATAACAGTTCTTTCTTCGTTGCGGTAACAGAGCATAGAGTGGCACAACTTTCTACCAAATCTCGAAGAGAAAAGGGGGTGTTGTTTAGGGAAAGCTTATTCGCTTCTAACTTTGAAAAATCCAAAATATCATTGATAAGTTGCAGCAAGTCATTTGCCGAGCCGTTGATGATATTGGTAAAGCTGCGTTGCTCGCGCGACAACGATGACTCTTTTAGCATTTCAGACATGCCGATAATGCCGTTCATAGGCGTGCGAATTTCATGGCTCATATTGGCGAGAAATTCGGATTTTGACTTGTTGGCTTGTTCCGCGGAGGTGACCGCTTGTTTGAGCTTTTGCTCAAAGTGATAACGCTCGCTAATATCACGAACAATAAATGCGTAACGGTCGATTTTTCCAACGCTGTCGAGAATCGGAAAGGCACTTATTTCTGTCCATATCTTTTTGTGAGTCTTGGTGAGGCATTCCACTGTGACGATTGTTGTTGCGCCAATCTCCATGGTATCAGCGATGTCATAAGCCTCGGGACTCTCACCAAACAGCAGTGTTTGCACGTGTTTATTAACGATTTCTTCTTCTTGATAGCCAATTAATTCGTTCAATGCATTGTTGGTTCGCGAAATATATCCTTGTAAATCCGTGATCAAATAGGCTTCGTGCGATTGTTCAACAATGTCTGCGAGCAACTTGTTTTGCACGGCCAATTGTTTATATCGGTTCTTTTCAACAGAGAGTTCTTCATAGGTATGCGCCAAAGTGACAGACATTTTATTAAACGCTCTGGCAACTTGTGCCACTTCGTCATTGCCTTTTACAGGGACTGAAATACCGGGACCTTTTTGTTGGATCTCTAAGGCACCATGTTGGAGTTGCAAGAGTTGTTTGGTAAGCAGTGAGCCAAGTCCAAATGAGAACAATGCAACAAGGACCATTTCGAGCAATGCCAACGAAACAGCATATTTCTGTGCATCTTGGATCAGTTGACTAAACGCACTGACGTCCAGCCCCAACTCAATGTGCCCCACTTTCCATTCGTCAATCTTAATCTCAGCGCGAATATCATAGATGCCGTCTTTTGATTCAGAAGGAAGCTGGTTGTAGTTCGGAATATGGCGTTCATCTGACACGCTTGATGATTGTGCTAGCAACTGGGTCTGATCGTTGAAGATACGAATGTAGGCAATATCGTCGTTGCGCACGGCCTCTTTGCTAAAAGCACGCAGGTTTGCAAGATCGGTTGAAATAATGGCATCACGAACAGCAATGGCGAATGTGTCAGATAAGCGTTCACCGTTGGCGATAATTTGCTGTTCATTGGAGTCTCGAAGCCAGCCAATTCCCGAGGCAATGAGAATGGCAAGCAGCACCACCTCGATTAGAGCGATGCCTAGTATGGTTTTTAGGCGAAAAGTCATTGATGTGGTGCCCTATCAACATTAGCCAGGGTTAATGACCGAAATGTTTAGCGCTCGGACATCATCCCAATCTGCGTCGATCGCGGATTGAAATCCTTTCATATTGAGGGCTTTAAGTGCTTCCAAGCCTTCTGGCGTTTCTGCGAGGGCAACAAATGCGGCTTGTAAGCGTTGTTGGGTTTCATCTGGAAGTGAAGGATGGGTAGCAATCGCGTGCGGTGTGAATCCCTCTGTGGTGAAAAGTACATTGAGGTTTTTCTTTGTATTGTCAGGTGTCGCGCCCAATGTGCGAACAATGCCGCCGCCCGCATCAAACAGACCATCCGCAACGGCCAAATAGGCTGAATCGTGAGAGCCGACATAATGGGGTTTAAATGTGACCCCTTCGTTTTTTAAGGCTGCTTGTGTCAGTAAGGTGGCTGCAAACGCGGCAGGGGCGGGAAAGGCAACGTTTTTTCCATCCAAGTCTTTTAACGAAGTGACCTTTGCATCTTTGCCAACCACTAATATGCCTTTGATACGTTTGCCCTTTGCATGGGCAATCGCCTGATAGCCAGGGGATTGGTTGAACACCGTAAAATGGTAAGGATTCATATAGGCGATATGGTAATCCCCGGCGGCGAGTCTTTTTTCAAACTCAGGAATATTGGGGGCGGTTGCGAAGCGAATTTTCAAGCCAGATAGCTCACTGACTTGCCGCATTACAGGACTCCAGTCGCGAATAAGCTTGGCGGAAGATTGTTGCGGCACAACACCAAATACCAGCGGGTTTGACGCGTTCCCTTGCTCAGCCGAATGTGCTGATGTTGTCATTGCAATCCAGACGATCACCGCTGACAGCAAGACAATATGCCATCGCGTTGTTGAAATATGCTGATGTTTACTGATTGATCTCATTGCAAATATCATCCCAAAATAGACGTATCTTAAATGTAGTACAGTGTCTCTTTTTTGCGCCTTTTGGTGTGTGAATTATAGGGCTAATGGCTCAGTGTGTGATTTGAACAGTATTGTGACTTTTTTGCCGCCCACATCGCATGAGTTATCCTTTTTTTCACGCGTGATGATTAGGCGCTGCAAAACGTAAAGTTCTGCGGTAACCTTTGGGGCTAGCAGGAAAATTGGTCGTACTGAGCTTGCTAAACGAAGGTAGGCTTGGTTGAAAAAGGAAATTTCATGTCATCAGAAAAACTGAACACAAAGTTAGTGTCGGCAGGTCGAAAAAAAGAATATTGCCATGGCAGCGTTAACAGCGTGATTCAACGCGCATCGTCAATTGTTTTTGATTCCGTCGAGCAGAAGAAATTGGCGACTAAGCAACGGGGTGAACGAGGGTTATTTTATGGTCGTCGCGGCACGCTGACTCACTTTGCCTTCCAAGATGCTATGACAGAGCTAGAAGGCGGTGCGGGCTGTGTATTGTACCCTTGTGGTGCCGCGGCCATTGCTAACAGCATGCTGTCGTTTGTGAAATCTGGCGATCACGTATTGATGACAGGTGGCGCTTATGAGCCAACTCAGGGTTTTTGCAACACGATACTAGCCGACATGGGTATATCGACCACTTATTATGATCCAATGCGTGGCGCGGATGTGGCAACGCTGATGACGCCAAACACCTCGGTGGTGTTTTTAGAAGTGCCGAATTCCATTACCATGGAAGTGCCAAATATCCCTGCGATCGTCAATGCTGTTCGGGCGGTTAACGCAGACGTTGTGATCATGATTGATAACACCTGGGCTGCTGGTGTGTTGTTCAATGCGTTTGAGCATGACATTGATATTTCGATTCAAGCGGGCACCAAATATATCGTCGGTCATTCTGATGCCATGATTGGAACCGCGGTGGCCAATTCACGTTGTTGGGAGCGTCTTCGTGAACGTTCCTACTTGATGGGACAAATGGTTGATGCCGATACAGCTTACATGGCATCTCGTGGCCTTCGCACCTTAGGTATTCGTCTTAAACAACATCACGAAAGCAGCACAGCCGTTGCAGCGTGGTTGAGTGAACGCCCTGAAGTGGCGCGAGTCAATCATCCTGCATTGCCTGAAGCAATCGGGCATGAAAACTATCTGCGCGATTTTTCTGGAAGCTGTGGTTTGTTCTCGTTCGTGTTGAACAAGAAGCTGACTGATGAACAAATCGCTGAGTATTTGGATAACTTCACGCATTTCAGCATGGCGTATTCATGGGGCGGGTATGAGTCTTTGATTCTGGCAAACCAACCCGAAGAGCTCAATGCCATTCGCCCAGCTGGGCCTGTTGATTTTGAAGGTACGTTAGTACGCGTGCATATTGGTCTGGAAGACATTGACGATTTGATTGCCGATCTGCAAGCAGGTTTTGAACGCATTGCCTGATTGAGGCATGCGGTAAACGAACGAAGCGTAACGCATTCCGAGAAAACACAAAAACGGCGCAATGCGCCGTTTTTTTATGGGATAGATTGTAGGGTTTTTACTGATTCGTAGTGTTCGACCGTCGGAAACGGGTCATAGAAATGATGAAGCAAGGCTTTCCATTCCAAATAGCCTTCTGATTGCCTAAAGCCCTCAGTATGGTCTTCCAGTGTTTCCCAATTCACCAACAGCACATAGCGATTCATCTGTTCCATACAGCGTCGTACATCATGGCTGATATAACCGCGTTGTGACGCGATAATGGCTTGTGCCTTGGCAAAAGCTGCTTCAAAGTCGGCTTCTTGTCCGGGTATGACATTGAGTATGGCGACTTCTAGAATCATCTTCTCTCCTTGAAAATTATCTACTTTGCATAACCTAGCCTCTGATCGTCAGAGGCTAGGCTCGCTGGTTCAATTCGTTTGGTTATCTTTTTTCATTAGCATTTTCAATGTTGCAGCCAAATCCTCAGCGCTATCATGAGCACTGGTATTGACGATGTATTTGCCGTTAACAAGGAAAGTGGGTACTGACACAATGCCAGCTTCTGTTGTGATTTCATCAGCACGTTCTAGCGCGCTAAAAAGCTCGGCTTGTTGTGTTTCATTCAGATCATATGGGCTAGTCAGACCAAACTCTTTAAACACCTTGCCCAACTGCGCTTTGTTTTCTTCAGCGTCATCTGTTTGCCCTTCTTGGACATACTTAAACAATGCTTCAACCAGCTCTTCAGATGGTTTGCCTTCCGTTTGAGTGACGGCGGCGTAATAGATAAGAGCCGAGAAAGTGGCACTTTCATTGAAGGTAACATGCGCTTTACCAATATTCACATCGGCAGCCGCTTCAATGGCGGGGATAGCACTTTCCATAGAGCGGCAATGACCGCATGAGAGGCTAAATACTTCAGTCACAACCGGTAAGTTTGCCACTTGAACAGGCACATCTAACGTGGAGTATTTTTCAGAAGTAGACGGCGAGTCATCGCTGCAAGCAGTCAAGGCAATAGCGGCAAAAAGAGGCAAAAGAAATCGTGTTAGTTTCATGTTTGTTCATCACTTTTTGTCAGCGAGCTTCGGCTCAGCTGGAAAATTAAGGAGTGAGATTATAGCGCAATTTTTGCGAGCGGTAGGTTAGGATAATGCAATAAAAAATGCCAGTCAGCGAACTGACTGGCAAAGGCTTAGCGCAAGGCTCTTGGGCTTATTGTTATTTTAGGCTAATCAATGATCATCTTGCTTTGCATGATCATCGCATCAATGACCGAGGTGCTGACTTGCTCTGATGTCATGCCGGATATGTCGACGCTATAGGCGGATGCCATGTCTTCCACACTCATGTTATCGAATACAACTTGTTGGTCGACGTTGCCGTCTCCTTGGCTAGCGATGTTCAACATTGCGTTACCCTCGCCATCATCAATTAATGACAAAAAGCTTTCGAGGGTATCAGATGGTTCAGTTTGCATTAAGTCAGACAGGTTAATGGCATCTTGTGAGGTGTCGAAGTCAGCAATATGATCGACAGTTGGGGTGCTGGATGTGCTTTGGTCACCATTGAGAAATGCAAACGTATCAGACCCTGCGCCACCCGCCATCAAATCATTGCCTTGCCCGCCAAGAATGAGATCATCGCCTAATCCTCCATCAATGAAGTCATTGCCGCTGCCGCCTAAAATAACATCGTGCCCAGCATTACCGAGCAGAACATCAGCACTGTCGCTTCCTGCGATGCGGTCATTGCTGTCACTGCCCGAGAAGGTGACATCATCGAGTGAAATGACATCCGACAGCGATTGGCTAAGCCCACTCAGGGAGGCGTTAGCAATCGCGTTCTCTGAACCTCCAATCGTCACATTGACTTCTGTTTGTGCTCCGTTGGTTGCAGTAAGTGTAATGACTTCGGTGATAGCATCGTTGTCGCCCAATGCCGGTGTTGAGCGTGGGTCGAGAGTGTAGGTCCAATTTCCATCAACCAATTCCAGTGAGCCGTATTGTCCAGTGACGGTCGTATCGGCAAATACAGCTTGGCTATCATTGGCGTCGACATCTAGCACTGATAATGTGCCATGGGCCTCTAGCGAAGCAACGTCACCATCGACAAAGTCGGAATATGACATTGAGCTTGGTTGGTTGGGTGTATCACGAATGTACTCCATTGAAATACCCGGTGTGATAGTTGGCCCATCAATCTGGATAATCACTTTTCCTTGTTCGTTGGCATCGTATTCGTAGCCGCCGTCCCGATCTAAGTCCACATCGAGAACGGCGAAAGAATAAATGTTGCCGCTGCTGTCTTGGTAATCAAGCTGATAATCATAGGTGGCGGTGTATAGCACGCCGTTGATTTCCACTTTTTGTGATGAGTCTTGAACGTACTCGTTTGAATAGGCATCACCATCCATTCGGCTGTCGGTATCATAAATTCGGATGGTCGAGCCTGAGTCATTAAACGTTAGTGTCGGTTCATTGCCGTAGTACTGCATGTCGCCACCGGAGAACGAATAGCCATCGCCGAGCACAAAGCCATTGTTGATGTCTATGTAATCCTGCGTTGCTGAGTCAGGTGCGATAATGGTGGCGGAATTTGTTCCCACCACAAACGGCGCATCATCAGTGCCTGTCACCGAAATAACCACATTTTGCGTTGTGCCATCGGTCGCGGTAAGGGTAATCGTGTCCTGTACAAAGTCGGTTTCAGACAGTACTTGAGATTTGACTGGATCCAGCGTGTAAGTCCATTCGCCATCTGCCAGCGTTAACGAACCGTATTGACCGTCAATCGTCGTGTTCTCAAAGTCTGGTGAGTCGTCCGCATCAGCGTCAGAAATTGAAATTGTCCCACTAACCGTAATCACATCATCGGCATCGCCTTCGGTCACGGCGCCTGAGAATACGCCGGTCACAATCGGCGCATCGTCAGTACCTTGAATAGCAATCACGATTTCATGTTTGCCACCTTCGGAATCTGTGATGACGATGGTTTCCAATGTTTCTTCGTCTATCGCTGACGCTTTGTCTGGGTCAAAGGTATACGTCCAGTTGCCATTGGTCATGGTTAACGAACCAAACTCGCCTTGAACGGTGGTGTTTGGCAACGTTGGCGTGTCGCCGGAATCCACGTCCGAGACAGACACTGAACCACTGGCGGTGATAGGACTTTCTTGCTGCTGTGTAGCGGAGACATAAAAGGTGACATCGTTATGATCTCTGTCCCCACCCCCAGCAATGTCTTCCCACGCTGAATAAGTGCCTGAATTGTATTCGTTGTCGTAACCGCTATTTTTCGAGGAGTCAGAGACAAAAGTGGTACTTGATGCGCCGCCTTGATAGGCCGTTACACTGCTACCACCAAAACTAAGGCTGACGCTGCCGACATTGAAGCCTTTGCTGTCGCCATCTGGGATCATAAACAGCCCGACTTTCTCGCCGCCAGACGTGTTGATGTTGACGCTGGTGCCGTTGGTGGAATGCGCATTATCAAAGATGATGGCTGCGCGAACGACATTACCGCCTGCATCCAGCACGTAGTAACCCACACTGTTGCTATAAGCAGCGTCGGAATTCACATTATTTAAATTGAGGTATAAGTTATCGCCATTACTGGCATCCCACGTACCGTCACTTCCTCGACCAACCGTGACGTTCTGAGAAGAAGCGCTCGTATCGGTGATGGAGGCTGTTGATGTACCGGAAAGCACTGCAGCATCGTTAGACCCAGTGATATTGATGTTAATGTCTTGTGTGGTACCGTCAGACGTGGTGACGGTGAAGGTGTCATTGGCGCTCTGGTCTTCGTTAAGCGTGTCTGCCTTTTCATTATTGAGTGTGTATGTCCATTCGCCATTCACTATTGACAGCGTGCCAAACTGTCCAGTTTGTGTGCCGTCTGGAATAGTGGCAGCGTCGTTATCAATGTCAGACACTGTCAACGTGCCGGAGGTAGTAATAACATCACCGACATTACCTTCGATGACTTCTCCAGTCGTATTGCCTATGATGCTCGATACATCGTTATCGCCTAAAACGGTAATGATGATGTCTTGAGTTGTGCCATCACTGGCCGTGAGTGTGATAACGTCTTGCGCGGTTTCTCCTTCGGAAAGTTCAGCAGATTTTTGAGGATCGAGTGTGTAGGTCCACTGTCCGTCCACCAAGACCAATGTGCCATAGGTGCCTGTGATGGATGTGTTTTCAAATTCTGGCGAGTCACCCTCATCAACGTCAGAGATAGTGATGCTGCCGGATGTTGTCAGCAAGGCGTTGTCAAAGGTCACTGGATTTAGTGACACGTTGTCAATGAGGGCGCCAATACTGTCCGATTCACCTTGGCCTGAAATGCTGAGCGTGACCGAATCTGTGCCACTGGGCAGCGAGAAATCCGCCTGGACATTCTCGTAATGATCATTGGCCTGTTGATTGTCAAAGAACTGAGTAAACAGCACCTTGCCATCTTGATCGAACACCGTCACTTCAAACTGACTGGTGTTAGAAAGGCGACTGGCATAGTCAAAACTAAGAGACAGTGTCGAGTCGCCATTTTGAGCCAGTGCCGAGACATTCACGTCTTGTTGCACTGTGGTGTTGTGATAGGCATCTAACTCCATCACGGAGTTATTATTCGCGTTAGTCGGTGCGCCATCCATCGTTCCCTGCTGCACTTCTATGACGGCGCCATCTGGCGTATACCAGCCAGGGATTTGTTCAGATGTCAGGGTTGTCCATTCTACAGATTCGTTATTGCCGAAACTTTCAAAGTTGCCGTTTACTAGCAGGTTTTCTCCCACTTCTCGGGTGTTGGTCAATGACTCTGCGTCAATCGTGCCCACTACAGTGCCAGATATTTCTGCCGCATCATCAGTTCCTGTTAATGAAATTACAATGTCTTGTGTTGAGCCATCGCTGGCGGTTACCGTGATGGTGTCAGTGGCTGAATCACCGTCTCCGAGGGATTGCACCGCATCAGTATCAACGGTGTAAGTCCATGCGCCATCGACTAAGGTGAGCGAGCCATATTCACCCGCCAACGTGCCATTTGGAATGGTTGGGGTGTCACCCGTATCAGCATCGGTGATCGTGATGGTACCTGACGCGGTTTGTGCCCCGACATCTTCGGTGATGCTTGCGGTGCTATCACCGGTGATAACCGCCGCGTCATCTGCGCCAGTCACATCGACGGTAATTTGCTGCACCGTGCCGTCCGAGGCGGTCAGGGTGAACACTTCTTGCTCGGTTTGGTTATCGTTAAGTGCGTTGGCTTTAGCTGGATCGATGGTGTAGGTCCATGCGCCATCAGTGAGCGTAAAGGTACCGTAGTCACCGTCGATCGTGGTGTTGGTAAAGCTTGGCGAGTCACCGTCGTCCACGTCAGAAATTGACAGGG
>NZ_JBGONO010000024.1:0-88150 GCF_041439165.1 Enterovibrio sp. FF113
TTTCTAGTTTCTAGTTTCTAGTTTCTAGTTTCTAGTTTCTAGTTTCTAGTTTCTACAAGATTAAGGCTTCAAGCTTTCTGGCAACACCACTAAACAATCGGCCTGATTTCGAGGCCAGATCTTATATTCACCGTGGTATTTGATGATCGATTTGTAATCGGTCACCTTAGTGGCGAGCAAGCCGTTAGCCAAAAAGGCTTCAATGAACCAAGCTTCTGGACCGCGGACATAGAGGCTCATCGGCTTCACTAGCTCCCCTGCTTCGTTGAAGCTTTTTTCCACTGCAGCACTATTTGCCACAAAGGAATGCTGCCCATCAGAAATGACCCGCATCTTGCGGCTTATCTCTTGATCCGTATGCACCATCCAATCATTCTTTTCCAGCTCGGTAAGCAAATCATCAAACTGAGCAATCGTGACAGCAACATGCTCATCGCCGTCTGGAAATTGATGATGATATACCGAAGCAATATGCAGCATTTGGCCTTTAAGATTGGCGTGTTTACCCATACTGCGACCTTGCTGAACCCAACGCGTCAGATCTTTCAGCACAACGTTGTCAAAACGCTGTTTCTTGATCGACTGCGCCACCCAGCGACAAAGAAAAGAATCTTCACTCACTGGGTTGTTTTGTATTTTTCCTGCCGCTTTCGCGTCGTTAAGTTCGCTTAACGCTGAATCCACTACGGATTTGATTTCTTTTATGTAACTCATGTTCTTATTTTTTCGCTAAACCCCAGTAAAACAGGGCGGATAAAATCGCACATGCAGCCATAGCACCGGTCATGGGCCACGCTGAATGCACAGGAATGGAGGCGACTATACCACCAACAATAGTACCGATACCAAATCTCATTGTGCCTGCTAATGAAGAGGCTGTACCTGCCAACTCAGGGTAAGCACTCAGCACACAGGCCATGGAATTACTGCCAACAATGGAAATCGTACCGACAAAGAGCATTACCGGAATCACTGTTCCCCATAAGCCCAAACCGAAAACCTGACCGACGATCAACCCAATGCCAGCGAAGAGTTGGATCATCAAACCGATTTTCAGCATATTCTCGCTGCCCACTTTGCGCACAAACTTGCCATTCAGCATGGTAAACAGAATCAAGCACACCACGTTAAGGCCAAACAGGTAACCGAAGTTTTGGGTGCTGACACCGTAGTAATCGATGTAGACAAAAGAACCTGCCGTTAAAAAAGAGAACATGCCTGCAAACGAAAAACCAGAAGCCACGATGTAGCCAACAGATTGCTTGGTGCGCAGAATTTTCGCGTAATTACGCAAGGTCGAACCGATACGTAGCCGCGGGCGGCGATCAAGCGCCAACGTTTCAGGGATCATTGTCACCACGAGCACAATCACCAGTGCGGCGAAACCTGCCAGTACCCAAAAAATCGAACGCCATCCAAACCAAACCGCCAGATATCCCCCCATCATAGGCGCGGCCAAAGGTGCAACCGTCATGACCAAGGTAATAAACGACATGGTGCGGGCGAAATCTTCTTTATCGAACATGTCGCGAACCAGCGCTTGAATCACGACTGCAGCAGCAGCGCCACAGAAACCTTGCGCAGCACGAATATAAGTCAGAGTTTCAATATCAGTGGCGTTGGCACTCACCACTGCGCCGATCAAGAACATGATGACGCCGACGATCAATACGGGACGACGACCATAACTGTCTGAAATTGGGCCGTGAATCAACTGCCCCAGAGCAAAACCCGCGGTATACGCCGCGAGTGTACGCTGAACAAGCCCCGGCGCGACACCCAACTCCCTCGCGATATCAGGCATGGCGGGTAAATACATATCGATAGCCAACGGCGTCAACGCCGCAATCGCGCCAAGGACGAGGATCAAAAGAAAGGTCAGCTGTTGAGCTGGCTGATGTACCGCATTCGTTGTCATGTACGCCTTAGAAAGAAAAGGTGAAGAAAAAAGATGCACAGTTCAAAACTGTGTCTGGCTCACATAATAGCACTATGATTAATTCCCTTGAGGAAATAATGACTTTCTATTCAGACACAAACGGAATCGCTAGTAAATTGCAGATAATTAAGCATAAAAATTCATCATGACAATAAAATATCTCGTCTATCGGCTTGTAGCATCTATACATGAGACTTCACCGTCGGGAAACCGAGCACAAAAAAACGCCGCGGAACAAATGCCCGCGGCGTTTTCAATCAAGATGGTTTAGTTGAAGGTGCTGACTAGCGCACTTCTCGTCTAAGACATCCGATTTCGATATGATTATTTGCGAGGCATAAAGAGTGCGATTTCTTGTGCGGTTAGTGCACGGTATTGCCCAGGCTCCAGTGAATCGTCTAGCACTAATTCACCCACTGATTCACGGTGAAGGCCGACGACTCTATTGCCGACAGCAGCAAACATACGCTTCACTTGATGGTATTTACCTTCGTGAATCGTCAGTAGTGCTTCCTTCTCGCTCACTTGCTCTAGCTGTGCTGGTAGCGTGTCTGTTTTTTCTCCACGAAGCAGAAGACCTTCAGAGAACACATCCGCCGTCTCTTCTGAAATCGGATCATCCAGCACAACACGATACACTTTATCGCACTTGTGTTTAGGCGATGTCACACGGTGAGACCATTGACCGTCATCAGTCAGCAGAAGCAAGCCTGTTGTGTCACAATCTAGGCGACCTGCAATGTGCAATTTATCCGCACCGACTTCGTCTACTAGGATAAACACGGTCGGGTTATGCCCGTCTTCATGAGAGCACACATAGCCTTCAGGCTTGTTCATCATGATGTAACGCGGGCCAGACAAATGCAGTGAAGCGCCATCGAATTCGACATCAGCATCTTCTGCAATTTTCAATGAGCCGCTCTTAACGATGTCACCATTAACTGTCACGCGTTTTTCTTTGAGTAATCTTGTTGCTTGGGTGCGGGTAACACCTACCGTTTCACAAAGAAATTTGTCTAGCCTGATCATTGTATTTTGTCCGTGATGTTCTCGATGGGCGCATTATAGGAAGTTCACGTTAAAGGTACAGCGAAAAACGTTTTATCAATCTCATATTGAACCGATGAAATTGCACTCTCGTTTCTCATGTCTATAACTAAGAGATGGCGAACTTAACAAATTCGTTACAGTCTAATCCTGTGCCCTTGGATTTATGATTATAATCTCGCACTGGTTAACATGTTGATTAGGGAAGCATTTATGAATATTACGCTGCAATCACCTTCCATAGAGTCAATGCCGCGTCTCCTCGAACTATCAAAGCAACTGCATGATCACGAGGCACTTTCTTTTGATGTGGCACATGTGACGTCTGCGTTCAATTTCTTGATTGCCCATCCCGCACATGGCGATGTGTTTCTCATCGAGCTTGATAAAAGTGAGGAACAAGAGGCGATCGGCTTTGTTGTGCTTTGCTACAGCTTTAGCATTGAACTGGGTGGACGCATCGCAGTCATCGACCAGATATACTTGTCACATGATTGGCGACGCCAAGGGGTGGGTTCTCATGTCCTACCCAATATCGAATCTCATGCACAAGCGAGAGATTGTCACGCAGTCATTCTTGAAGTAAACATCGGCAATAGCGGCGCACGTGAGTTCTATGAACAATTCGATTACATGCCTCGACGTCAACACTGCTTAATGACCAAGCGATTGTTGCGCTAATGAACTCGCCCGCTAGCTAATTATTCTGTGCCTCGCTACACTGGGCGGCCTTAAACGGCTGCCTTATTGATCGCATGTATACCCTTCGACCTTACCAAGCAGACACGGTGAAAGCCGTCGTTCACTATTTCCGTCGCCATTCTACGCCCGCCGTTGCTGTACTGCCTACTGGCGCGGGTAAAAGCTTGGTCATCGCCGAGCTAGCAAAGCTTGCCCGAGGGCGAGTATTGGTGCTAGCCCACGTTAAAGAGTTGGTGGAGCAAAACCACGAAAAATACGAAGGGTACGGCCTAAAAGGCGGTATTTTCTCAGCCGGCTTAGGCCGCAAAGAAAGCGCAGATAAAGTCGTGTTCGCCTCGGTGCAATCCATGGTGCGAAATCTTGACGAATTCAACGATCAGTTTTCCTTGCTCGTTATCGACGAATGTCACCGTGTGCCAGACAACGCAGACAGCAGTTACCGCAAAGTTATCTCTCATCTACAGCAGGTTAACCCCGGCATTAAAGTGCTTGGTTTGACCGCAACGCCCTATCGCCTCGGCATGGGTTGGATTTATCAGTTTCATACCGCAGGTCGTGTGCGAAGTGAAAAGCCGCGCTTCTTCCATGACTGTATTTTTGAACTTCCGATCCGATTTTTGCTTGATGAAGGCTTTCTCACTGAAGCCAAGGTGCTGGATGCGCCCGTACTGAGTTATGACTTCTCGCAGCTCAAAGCCTCAACGACAGGGTTTTACAAAGAAGCTGACTTAGACCGTGTTATCGAAAATGCCCCTCGCGCGACGCCACAGATCGTCGATCAAGTCATGCAATACGCGAAAGACCGTCACGGCGTGATGATTTTCGCCGCCACGGTGAGACACGCTCAGGAAATTCTTGGACTTTTGCCACCCGCTGAATCCGCGCTGGTGATTGGCGAAACCGCGCTGGACGAACGAGACAGCATTATCCAGCGCTTTAAAAAGCGAGAAATAAAATATCTGGTTAACGTATCGGTGCTGACTACAGGATTTGATGCGCCGCATGTTGACCTGATCGCCATTTTACGACCAACTGAATCAGTTAGCCTGTATCAGCAAATTGCAGGCCGAGGCTTAAGACTCTCCCCAGGCAAGAAGGATTGCCTGATATTAGATTACGCTGGCAATGTTTACGATTTGTATCAGCCTGAAATTGGCGACCCTAAACCTGACAGCGACAGTGAAATCGTCACGGTTCCCTGCCCCGCATGCGGCTTCAATAACAATTTCTGGGGTAAACTAGACGACAATGCATTTCTGATTGAGCACTACGGACGTCGTTGCCAGGGCTTTTTTGAAGACGAGGATGGCGAACGAGAAATCTGTGGTTATCGTTTTCGCGCCAAGTATTGCAGCGAATGTGGCGCAGACAATGACATTGCTGCTCGTCGCTGCCATCAGTGCGACCATACCCTTGTCGACCCTGACAAAAAGCTACGAGATGCATTAAAGCTCAAAGACGCCATGATCATGGCATGCGCCGACATGCGCTTGGAAGCGGGTAAAAACAAATTCGACAAGCCACAACTTAAAGTGACTTTTGTGGGACACGACGGCGCCGAGATCCACGAAGTCTGGCCGCTTTCCACTAAACGACAGAAAGATGATTTTCTCGCAAAATTCATCAACCCGCATTTGGTTGACCGTCATCGCCCGTTTACCGATACCGCGCCTTCCAAGGTTGTCAGAGCTGAGCATCGCTTACGATTGCCAGATTTTGTCGTGGCGAGGAAGAACGGTCGATTCTGGGCGATCCGCGATAAAATCTTCGACCTCGACCAATTTGCGTCACAGCAAGAAGTGAGCGACATGATCAACAGCGCAGCGTGAAACAACGTGGAACCAAAACGTGTAAATTGATTGCCATAACGTGCATAACGAACAGTAATCACTCAACGAGCCACCAAATGACGTATAACGTCCTAGTTTCACTTGTGATCCCACTATCTGGGTGGTAGTATCCGCGCTCGATTTACTCGTATCTAGATTGGTCGCATTCTGGATACATATTCTCAACTCTCTATTTTAAAGAGTATATATTATGAAATTCGAAGCAGTAGTACGTACTGAGCAGGGTAAGGGTGCGAGCCGCCGCCTGCGTTTGACTGACCACTTCCCAGCTGTAGTTTACGGTGGCGAAGCCGCTCCAGTTGCTATCTCTCTTGAGCACGCTAAAGTGATCACTCAGATGGATAAGCCTGAGTTCTACGAAGCGATTACTCTAGTAATCGACGGTCAAGAAGTGAACGTTAAGCCACAAGACATCCAACGTCACCCGTTCAAACCAAAAGTTATGCACATGGATTTCATCCGCGTATAATTGCTTTTGCAGTTTGACGGCTCTTCGCTTCGCTAAGAAGTGAATGAGACACAAAAAAAGCGCCGACTATCGGCGCTTTTTTTGTGTCTGTTATTTTAGGTATTATTCTTTCAATGCCAAACTTGGCTCATATTCATCACCAAGCTCACCTATTTCCAATCTTTCTGGTTCTAGTCGCTTTTGGTTTTAGTCTTCATCACCAAACAAGGATTGTTGAGGATTGGTTTCTTCGACAGCTTGCATGGCTTCTTTCGCCAATTTCGCCTTTATAACACGCGTATAGCGCTGCTTACATAACCGCACGACATTGCGTCGCTGTTCGCTGCTAAAGTCATTCCAATGGAAACGCTCATCCCTGCTGCGTAAGCAACCTTTGCAATACCCCTTATTGTTCACCTGACAAACACCAATACAGGGGCTGGGCACCGTAAAAAAATCAAGTTGCTCCAACTTTGCACCTCATTGCCGTTAAGCTATTCATTTCATTCAAGCGACTTTCCGATCGAAAAGCAAATTTCAGCAGATATCAAACGGGATCAAGTAACAGAGTGAGTAATCGTTCCATGCGAATACCGCCCGCTACATTCACTTATCTACCTCTTTTTATGACAACCACATAGTAGGTGAATTCACCTACATAAAAGAAATATCATTGCGTTTAGTGGTCTGAATTTGTTACTTTTACCACATAACCTTTCGGGTTATCGTCATGAATCGGAATAAGTGACGAGAAGAAATGAGTAATAAAAAGGAGTAGTTATGTCGTTTTTTGTACCCGCTGCAGAATCCCAAGAACACGCAGAATCTATTTATACTGCGATAGCCAAGCATATTGATGCTCCCATCAACGACGCACGTATTGCAGCCCTGACATGGAAACATGAAGGTCAGGAAGTCATTGCCAAGGTAGGACAGGCCCTGCCAACGTGTTTTGGCTCAGACGATGAAGTTATTCTCGCCATATTTGACTGTGGTGATGTATTTAAAGTCTGCACCCCAAACCGTGGTGCGGTCTGTTTTGACCCAGTAGTCGCTTCACGCACCAACGTTTCGAACGTTGATCTCTTCTAGTACCGACGAATTTTCCAATAAAAATACCGGGGAATACCCCGGCATTTTTTCTCTGGATAAAACTTAGAACAACCCCAACTGTGGCATCGACAAGGCATCAAAGCTCTTGCCGACAAACGGTAAAATACCGTCTGCAATAGGTTTTAACTGCTTATCAACGTAATGCTGGTAATCATATTGGCTAACCAACGCTTCTAATGGCTCAGGGCCATTTAGCGTGATCACATACTCAATCCAACCGCCATGCTGGTATTGCAGCGCTCGACCGAGTTTTTCATTCACAGCATCGGCCTTACGGGCGGCTCTTACATGCGGCGGAACATTTTTCTCGTAATCAGACAGCTTGCGACGCAGCCTCTTTCGGTAAATCAACTTTTCATTATTGTGACCGCGTAACGTATCTTCGACCATGGTACGAACATAATCATCAATGTCTTCACCATCGAAAACCCGTTGATACAAGGTCTGCTGAAACTCCTGCGCCAGCGGCGTCCAGTCGGTTCTGACTGTTTCTAACCCTTTGTAAACAATGTGTCGCTCACCTTGCTTGTCGACCAAGCCGGCATAACGCTTTTTGCTGCCGGTATCTTGGCCTCGAATCGTCGGCATCAAAAACTTCTGATAATGCGTTTCATACTCAATTTCGAGCGCCGAAGGGATCTGATATTCATCCAGAAGGTGCTGATCCCACCACTGATTGATATGTGCCACCAGCGATTGCCCTACTGCGTCCGCTTCTTCGTGACTGTATTGACGCCCTAACGACACAAAGGTCGAATCAGTATCGCCATAAATAACGTTGTAGCCTTTCGCTTCAATCAAATCACGTGTCAGCTTCATGATTTCATGCCCGCGCATAGTGATTGACGACGCTAAACGGTGGTCGAAGAAACGACAACCCGATGAGCCCAGCACACCATAAAAAGAGTTCATGATGATTTTTATTGCCTGCGAAAATGCTTTTTCGCCCTGCCGTTTGGCTTCATCGCGCGCTTTCCAAAGGTTTTCAATCATGGCAGGAAGAAAGTGCGTCTCACGGTGGAAAACACCACCACGAAAACCCGGCACAGTCAGGCTTGGATCGTCCTGTTTCAGCCCTTCGATCAAACCCAGCGGATCAATCAAAAACGTACGGATAATCGACGGGTACAGCGATTTGAAATCGAGCACCAGCACAGAGTCATACAAGCCAGGCTTACTGTCCATGACATAACCGCCGGGGCTGGCAATCCAGTTTTCACTGGTCAGTGTAGGCGCGACATAGCCAGCTCGGTGCAACCTAGGCATATACAGGTTGGTAAACGCTGCAACCGAGCCGCCAATGCGATCTAGCTCAATGCCAGTTAGGCGGGTGCGTTGGATCAGAAACTCCATCAAATGGGTATCCGCAAAAATACGATTCACCAACACACAATCTTGTAAGTTATATTTCGCCAATGCGGGCTTGTCGTCCCGAAACATACGATTGATTGAATCCATACGATCATAGGGATTATCAATCGCTTTCCCTTCACCAAACATGGTTCTGGACACCGATTCCAACGACCAAGAACGAAAACTGTATGTCGCCGTTTTCAAGCCATCAATACCGTCAATCACCACCCTTCCCGGTAACGTAATAAAGCCTTGGCGACTGTTGTTGGAATCACGCCAATGCGCTTTTTCAGCACCTCGGCCCAAGCGCAAATCAATTTTGTTAAATGCCGCGCGTTTAATCAGTAAGCGAAAATCGAAATCGACAACGCTCCAACCCACGATCACATCGGGATCAAAGCGAATAAACCATGCATTAAGAGCTTTCAATAGCTCGAGTTCGTTATCGACCCAGTCAATCCAAGGCATCTCTTCTGTATTATCAGGCGTTGGCCCAACCATGATGACGCGGCTGTCCATCTCACCGTCTAAGCCAATGGAATACAAAACGCCCTTTTCAGAACACTCAATATCCAATGAAACACGCGACAATGAGGTCGAATAGTCAGACGCTTTGGCTTTCACATTACGGTATTCGACAAAACCATTTTTCTGCTTTGCTGTACCCGTAAAGGTTAACCCGCCGCAAATAAAGCGCTCCATCAAGTAACGGTCGGTTAATCGCACGTCTGCTTCATAGGGTTCAAACTCTTCGGCTTGCAACAATCGACTCGCGCGAGTGGCATCAGAAATGGTATTGAAGTAGAACCCCGTCATCTCACGATGCAGAAAATCACACAACGCGAGTGCTTTGCAGTGAAAACGAAAGGCAGCCTCGGTCAGAGTTTGTTGCGCTGCGGACACCCGTTCGTTGGCAACAAAGAAAACTGGTTTCTCGCCTGTTATCACCAATTTTGCAGGGCCAGTATTTGTCTGCACCCAAAAAACAAGTTCGGTGACATCACCGATATCTCGGCCATGGCGGCTGATGATGAATCCTTCTTGATATTGCAAGGCGGCCTCAGAGGTTAAATTGACGCTGGCAGTATACCCAAACTCGAGCATCATCCGTTAGGTATGCTTTCGCAGACAAAGCACTGTTGAGGCCACACTCTTGGTCGCTCCTCCTTCCTTTGAACTTGTTATTGCTAGACTCATTATCTATTGATAGAAATACCAACACTCAAGGATGAACCATGAATAGTCGCGTCTCTCACATTGTGGTCGTTGATGATGAACATGATGTTAGGACAGTTTTGACCGATGCATTACGCCAAGTAGGTTACACCGTCACGCCTGTATCCACTGGTGAAGAGCTCTACGCGGCAGACAATGTCGATCTTGCTGTTATTGACCTGCGCCTTAACAACGAAGATGGTCTTCAACTTGCCCGGCAACTTCGCGAAAACAGTGACATACCGATCATGATGTTGACGGGGAAAGGCGACGAAACAGACAGAATCATCGGCCTCGAAGTGGCTGCTGATGACTACATGATGAAGCCGTTTAATCTTCGTGAGTTCACGGCCCGCATTAATGCGCTTTTACGTCGAAGTCAAAACGCCGGCACAAAACGAGTGTCCGTTGAAACAAACGAAACGGTTTACCAGTTTGACGATTGGACGTTATATCTCTCGCGGCGATTGCTTCAGCATGCCGATGGGCGCACACCAGATCTCACTTATGGCGAGTTTTCGTTGCTAGAAGCCTTTATCTCCTCACCGCAGCGGGTATTGACGAGGGAACATTTGATGGAACGAACCCATGGCTATGATTCTGACTCTCTCGATCGCACCATAGACGTGCTTGTGGTGCGTCTTCGCCGCAAAATCGAATCCAACCCTCGAATCCCTCGACTCATCAAGACCGAACGCGGATTGGGGTATTGCTTCGATGCTTCCGTCACCAAACTCGTTCCACAACCTCACTGAGCCATCCCATGAACGGAAACAGCATTCGCCCTCACTTAATGTTGACGCTTTCCGTCTTGCTTGCGCTGACCACACTCATGGCTGGCTTTTCTCTGTTCACGCTGTGGCAGAACCAATATCTGCTCGACAGAGTCACACAAACTACGCTCGCAGATACTCAGACCGCATTGAATTTATCCCAGGGTGTTGCCCAGATTGCCGCGTTGGCACCTTATACGGCCGCTTCAGCAAGGCCTCACCAAATCCAAAACGAGAAGAAACAACTTCAAGCGAGGGCAGCGACGTTAAACGACGACGCCCTAAAGCTCACCACACCTTCATACGCCCACGAGTTGGGTCAGCGCATTGGCGAAGTTGACGTGACCCTGCAAAAACTCATGTCGAACGTTGAGCGAGAATTGTATATCCGAGAAGATTTGATGGCACAGCAGTTTGCACTTGATGAGCTAGACGCCTACCCATTTGGCGCCCTTTTTATTCACGCTTTTGCGAAAGATCCTACCCGCATTTCGCAAGGCTGGATTGACCAAATCACCAATATGCTAACGAGTGACCCAGTCGCAAACGAACGAATCGCCCATGATGTAATGCCAGTTTTAGCGTCATTGACTCGAAGTAATACACATATCAACGTCCTGCGTTCAGAAAATGCCTTCCTGCTTGCTTCAATCCGCGCACAATCAGATCGCATGACCGACTATGTGCGTGAAATCGTCGCTATTCATCAGCAGGAGGTAAGCGAGCAACAACGCCTAGCTAAATCAGCGATTAATCGTGTGATGCTACTGATGGCTATGATTCTACTTTCTTTGGTGGCGGGCGTTTACTACCTCTACCGATTCAACGATAAAATGGCCAAAGATCTCCTAAGCGTAACGGATGAGATGCTAAATCTAGCTCAAGGCAACACCCAGCAAGCGCCCGTTAAGCTCGAACGAAAAGATGAAATCGGAAAACTGGCCACCGCATTCTCGGCATTTCAGCGAAATGCCATAGAAAAAGAGCGCGCGACACAGGATCTTTTCCAGCAAAACGTACTCCTTGAAACCATTTTCCATGAAATGCAGGATGGCCTAAGTGCCTTTGATGCCGACAACCGCTTGCTCGCGTGGAACAGCAAATATGCGTTCCTATTAGGTATTGATGAAAACCAACTGGCGTTCGGCATGACCATTGAAGATGTGCAGGAAAAGCTTTCACTTCGTCTTCAGTCTTCCGCTGAACATGCACAGCAAAATGAAACCTACACCTCGCTAAGGCACCTTCAGCCCTTGCTGTTTGAAAGACAGTTCAAAGATGGGCGTATTATCGAATATCGTAGCCAGCCCATTCCTTCTGGCGGATTTATCACCTTGTATCGCGACCTAACAGAAAAGCGCCAAATCGATCTCGCGCTCAAACAAGCACAAAAAATGGAAACACTGGGACAACTCACTGGCGGGATAGCACATGATTTCAATAATCTACTCTCTGCCTTGAGCGGAAATTTAGAGTTATTGGATATGACTAGCACGCTCGATGACACCAGCAGGACCTATTTAAACCGCGCACTCTCTGTGACCGAAAAAGGCAGCCAGTTGATTGAGCGCCTGCTTGCTTTTAGCCGGACCCAACCCCTCCACCCCGAACCTGTCAACGTCGAGCAAACCTTGGATGAGTTGTCCGATCTCATGGAGTACTCGTTAGACGGCACAAGTCAGTTAATGATGCATACCTCGCCACAAGACGCGCTCATCTTTGCGGATAAAAGTGGGCTAGAAAATGCGTTGATGAATTTACTTCTCAATGCCAATGCCGCCATGACACAAGCAGGGAGAGTTATCGTCACGACACGCCAATGCTGCCTACTTCACGACAAGAAAGCAGCGGTAATTATTGAGGTTGAAGACTCAGGCAGTGGTATTCACCCTGATGACATCGATAAAGTGATGGAGCCATTCTTCTCGACCAAAGAAAAAGGCAAAGGCAGCGGATTGGGTTTGAGCATGGTATATGGGTTTGTGGAGCAATCTAAAGGCGAGATTGTGATTGATTCAACTGTGGGCAAAGGCACGGCTATTAGCATGATCCTTCCTTGTTACGAGCTTGAACACCTCGCTTCAACCACGGAAAAAACCTCAATGACTTCTATCCCAGATGCTACCAATACAACTGCACCTGCTGCCACCAGCACTATGCAAGCGCTTCACCTTGAAGGCATCACCATTTTGCTGGTTGATGACGACAATGATGTCGCGCTACCGATAAAGCAAATGCTAGAAACGCAAGGTGCTTCCGTAACGCTTGCGACTTCAGCCAAAGAAGCCATCAAGCTCAGTGAAGCGACAAAGCCGAACTTTGTCATCAGTGATATTAACCTTGGCAACAAAGAAACTGGCGTCTGGCTCAAAAACACGCTTCACGTTATACAACCTAAAATACCTGTGATCTTGATGTCAGGATTACCCAAAGAACAGCTTAGTCAGCAGTTTGGCTATCAGTCAGATTGGGACTTGATCACAAAACCCGTCACTCGTCATGCGCTGTCAGCGGCACTACTTCGCGTTATATCAATCGGTTAGCGCCTTTGTTTCAATTGTGAATGAAATATCTTTCCGTTTGAAACCGACCATTCGTTTTTGTTTGTCAGTCTGTAGATGTCAATTCACAAGGAGATTTGCTATGAATTCGCTTTTACGGAAATCGCTCTTAAAAAAATCACTGCTGGCCGCCATGATTGCATCGCTACCGATGGCACAAGCCACAGCAGAAGAAGTGCTCATCGGTCTCATCACGAAGACTAACACCAACCCTTTCTTCGTGAAGATGAAGGAAGGCGCACAAGAAAAAGCCACGGAGCTTGGCGCAAAAGTGAGTTCTTTTGCCGGCCGTTTTGATGGCGATACAGATTCACAAGTTCAGGCCATTGAGAACCTCGTGGCGGCTGGCGCGAAAGGCATACTGATCACACCGAGTGACCCTCAAGCACTCGCGCCCTCAGTCAAACGTGCTCAAGATGCCGGTGTATTGGTGATTGCGCTGGACACCCCTTTCACACCACCCAATGTGGCTGATGCCACCTTCGCGACTGATAACTTCAAAGCCGGTGAATTAATTGGCGAATGGGCGAAAGCGCAAATGGGCGATGAGGCCAAAAATGCCAAAATTGCACTGCTTGATTTGAGTACAGCCAATATCTCTGTCGATGTTGCACGTAACCAAGGTTTCCTAACAGGCTTTGGCATCGACACCAAAAACCCTAACATTAACCGCGATGAAGACGACCCTCGCATTGTGGGTAACGACGTGACACAAGGTTCTGAAGAAGGTGGCCGTCGCGCCATGGAAAACTTGCTGCAAAAAGATCCCAGCATCAACCTCGTATACACCATCAACGAACCCGCGGCTGCAGGCGCATATGAAGCGTTGAAAGCACTAGGCCGGCAAGATGATGTGATGATTGTTTCTGTTGATGGTGGCTGCCCAGGAGTCGATAACGTTGAAGCTGGCGTCATTGGTGCAACCTCTATGCAGTTCCCTTTGCAGATGGCTTCGCTTGGCGTAGAAGCTGTCGTTGAATACGCGAAATCTGGCGTAAAACCGGGCGCTACACCGGGTAAAGCATTCTTCGATACGGGCGTAGAGCTGATCACTGATGAGCCCGCAACTGGCGTGGCTTCATCAACATCTAAGCAAGGTAAAACTAAGTGCTGGGGCTAATCCTCTAATGCGATAGAGAGGGCGAGATGCCCTCTCTCACTTTCTTGCGAGCACGGACGCACTCGGGAGCGCGTAATGTCATCACCACAAACCCCCTCACCTAGCGGCAACAGGCTCGCGGGTGACCAGCTTTCGAACGAAACCTTTAGTCTCGTTCAGCGCATTCAGCTTTATCTTCACAATCACCCCACAGCAGTACCCTGCCTGGTGCTGATACTTGCGGTCGCTTTTTTCTCTACCTTGGTTGGCGATAGATTTTTCCATCCGTTCAACCTGTCATTAGTGCTCCAGCAAGTGACGATTATTGGCGTGATTGGTATTGCCCAAACGCTGATTATTTTAACAGCAGGCATAGATCTTTCTGTCGGCGCCATTATGGTGCTGACCTCTGTTGTAATGGGCCGATTTGCTATCGACTTTGGGCTGCCCGCCCCTGTCGCGCTCTTTGCTGGGCTGCTTGTGGGCGCGTTGGCAGGCCTAATAAATGGCCTATTGGTGGCAAAAATCAAGCTTCCCCCGTTCATTGCGACCTTGGGGACTTGGAACATCTTTTTTGCTCTTAATCTGTGGTATTCAAACAGTCAAACCATTCGCTCTCAAGTCATCGACCAGCAAGCGCCGCTGTTACAGTGGCTTGGTAATACCGTCGAAGTGTTTGGCGCTCGCATCGCCTACAGTTCCCTTTTTATGTTCGTTTTGTTCATCGTGTTTTGGTATGCACTCAATTGGACGGCTTGGGGTCGACATGTTTATGCCACAGGCGATGATCCTGATGCAGCGCGCCTCGCAGGCATTAGAACTAAACGAATTCTGCTGTCGGTGTATATCACCGCGGGCGTAGTTTGTGCCTTAGCGGCGTGGGTATTAATCGGTCGCATCGGCTCTGTCAGCCCGCAAGCAGGCTATACCGCCAATCTCGATTCCATAACCGCAGTGGTCATCGGTGGCACCAGTCTTTTCGGCGGGCGTGGCTCCATTTTTGGCACACTTATCGGCGCCCTGATCGTGGGAATATTCCGAAATGGCCTTGCGCTAATGGGCGTAGACGTGTTGTGGCAGGAGTTTACTGTCGGCGTATTAATCATTGTTGCGGTCAGTATCGACCAATGGCTGCGGAGGGTATCGTCATGAGTGAGTCAAACCAAGTACCTGTTCTACAAGCGCGAGGGTTGGTTAAACGCTACGGGCGAGTCACCGCGCTAGACGGTGCAGATTTCGACTTAATGCCAGGTGAGATACTCGCCGTCATTGGAGACAACGGCGCGGGCAAATCTAGCTTAATCAAAGCACTTTCTGGCGCACTGATCCCCGATGCAGGAGAGATTACCCTTGACGGTAAGCGCGTGAATTTCAACAACCCGATGCAAGCGCGAGAAGCAGGTATTGAAACCGTATACCAAAACCTTGCTGTTGCCCCTGCTCTAAACATTGCTGATAACCTGTTTTTGGGCAGAGAGATAAGACACAATGACTGGCGCGGTAAATGGTTTCGTATGCTGGACAAAAAAGCCATGCGAGACAAAGCCAAAGAGAAACTCACTGAATTAGGATTAATGACCATTCAAGATATTACGCAGGCCGTCGAAACCCTATCAGGCGGTCAACGCCAAGGGGTAGCGGTCGCTCGCTCAGCGTTATTTGGGTCTAAAGTTGTGATCATGGATGAGCCCACCGCGGCACTTGGCGTTAAAGAGTCACGGAAAGTACTCGATTTGATCCTTGAGGTGAGAAATCGCGGCATGCCAGTGGTACTGATCAGCCATAACATGCCTCATGTATTTGAAGTGGCCGATCGGGTTCATATTCATCGCTTGGGTCAACGTGTGGATATTATCTCACCCAGCACCCACACCATGTCAGATGCTGTTGCCATCATGACGGGCGCCATGGAGCCCGGCACTTCAGAGTCTGGTACTTCAGAGCAAGCAAAAGCCCCTGCATGAAAACACTGAATGCCCTGACACTTTACCTCGTCTGCTTGTTTCCTTCATGGTCTCAGGCAGCCATCACGGCAGGTGTCAGCGTGTCAGATCTCACCAACCCCTACTTTGTTACCATGGTGCGAAGCCTTCGCGATGAACTACAAATAACGTTTGGCGATGATGTTCGCCTACTGGTTCGTTCCAGCGCTTATGATCACCCTCGCCAAGTGAGACAGCTTGAAGAATTTGTCGCCGAAAAGGTTGACGTTATTTTCCTCGTTGCGTCCGACGAACACAAAATCGGCCCTACGGTTGAACGTATCGTGACACATGGAACACCCATTTTTGCTATTGATGTACGCGCCAAAGGAGCAACTGCGACCATTACCACTGACAATGTTCAGGCCGGACGCATTGCTTGCAAAGGGCTAGCGGAATCACTAAATGCCCGCGGAAATGTAATCATCATTAACGGCCCCCAAGTTTCTTCTGTCATCGAGCGCGTGACCGGATGCAAACAAGCGCTGGTGCACTATCCCAAGATAGTGGTCATCAGTGATCAATTGAACGGCACGGCAAGTATTGAAGGCGGATTGGAGAGCATGGCGTATGCACTACAAGCATACTCAGGGATTGATGGCGTGTTTGCGATTAACGACCCGACAGCTCTTGGCGCAGAGCAAGCCATCGTACAAGCCAACGCCAACGCGCTGATCATGTCTGTAGATGGAAGCCCTGCTGGACGTGATGCCCTACTTCAAAGGCGAAAAGGCTGGATAGGCACAGCAACTCAGTTTCCAGATGTCATGAGTCGCGAAGCTGTCAAAATCGCTGATAAATGGCTCGATGAACATAAAGTCGATAGCACAGTAGTGTTAATACCCACAAAACTAATGAATCAAGACAATGCCGCTTCATTTAGCGCATGGTGAACAGTGACGACGAATAAGGACATGGATCGGCGCTTTACACAAATAGTGAGGGGTCGTGTGTTAGGCGCTTTGTGCTAGGGTCGATGTAAACAAGAGAAAAGCACTGAACCGATGCTTAGAGCGTTACGCTTCGTTTTCAACCAGACCTAAGCGGTACTCATTCTGACCTAAGTCACTGGCGACTGTTTTCGATCCCTGCCAACGAATGTCACTGCAATACCAAGTAATATCACAGACGCAGAAATCATCATTCGCATCGAGATAGACTCAGACATCAAAAGGTGACCCGCAAATGCTGCCATCACAGGAACTGACAGCTGCATCACCCCTGCTTGTGTCGCTTTAAAGTGCTGTATCACGCCGTACCATATGGCGTAGCCAATCGCGGAAGCAATGGCACCAGAAGCAATGGCCAGCCAAACACCCTCTTGAGAAAGCGTATTCATTGGAATATTGAGTAAGAAAAATGGAATAACAAAGAAAAGACTTAGTCTAAAGTTAATACAGTTAGCTTTGAGTTGTGGCACTTTCATTTCTTTACCCAGCACGCTATACGCGCCCCACGCCACACCTGAAATCGCCATCAATATACATCCCCACACATTTGGAGAATTTACACCAGGTGAAACAAGGTAGCCCAAACCACAAATGGCCGTTAACGCACCAATGTATTCCATGCCACTTGCGCCACCTTCGCGATAGTGACCGTAAGCAAACATGGTTAGTTGAACAAAGGCAAACAAGATAAGTGCCCCCATTCCGGTATCAAGGTATAGGTAAGCAAACGAAAACGTGGCGGCGTACAGAAACAGCATCGCTGCCGCCAACCAATGCTCAATCGCACTATGGAGCAATTGGCAATTGTCTTCCGGCGTGTTGCGCTTTGATGCGACTAAAGAAGAAAGCAAAAACAACATCGCGGCACCAGAAACCAGCCGGATTGAAGTAAATGAAGCGGGATCGATATCCGTGTCAGACAAGGCCATACGGCAAAGCACAGAGTTTGCTGCGAAGAAAATCAACGCGAGAATCGCCATTGTTATGTTTTTAATAGAAAAAGATTCTGCTCGCAACATAGTTCCATTCACTGTAGTGACACGTGCCAATATTGACCGTGTAGCTTCTACATATCTTTCACACCTTTGAGAAAAATCAGATTTTTTGTTTGGTATGTTGAACTTTGTCAAGACTCATAGAATGAATATAATGGGCAATATCTCAACAATGTCGTTTGGAAATTCGACGTTGAGAAGGTAAAATATCGCTCCTGATTTTTAGTGGTGAAGTGAATGTCTGACGCTAAACGCAAAGCGCTTAAAAAGATTGCAAAATGTTTGGAGCTGAGTAACTCATCCAACATCAATGAAGCTGCCGCAGCGATAAAAATGGCACAGAGCCTGATGAAGAAATACGGCTTGGATCAAGACGATATTGATTTCATCCGTATGGGAAAAACCACATCAGCCACCCTGCTACCCACCTCGATCAGCGACGCTGTTCTCAAAATAATTCGAGGCATTAATACCCGCTTTGGCGTCGAATGTGTGCTAACGAACCACAAAGGGCTTAAAAAAGCGGAATTCATTGGCGATGCCGATCGCGCCATTTTCGCCGCCTTCGCATTTGATATTGTCTATCGTGAAATGAATGAACACATTGGGCAATTCCGCAATAGCTTCCAAGGTTCAGGCACATCGCAAACAGAGATCACTCGCAGAATGGGTTCGTTCACGTTTGGCTGGCTTGATGGCGCATTAGCAAAACTGCCTAACATCGCGCCTGATGGCGATGCAGACAAAAAAATCAAAGACTATATCGACAGCCAGTTCAAGAACATCGACCGTGAAACCTTTAAGCAACAATTGAGAGATGCGATGAAGGGGATCACAGACGATTATGAGAAAGGCATGAAAAAAGGAAAACAGATTTCCGTCAGCCGCCCAGTGTCTGGCAAACAAGCAGCAAAGCGCCTCTACTAGGCGCTTTTTCATTTAATCCCAACACTGCGACAACGTCACTTACCCCCCAGTTAGCCCCAGTTAATTTCACGCAAGCCACTGAATTAACAATAATCCAACAAAAAACCTCTTTTTTTGAACAGTGTTGTATTAAAAAAGCCTGAATTTCTGTCCTGCCTATTGTATTGCGCGCTTTCCCCGCCTAGCCTAGCTTATTAAATCACCACATCAGTTGGTGATTGAAAAGATTTGCGAAAAGCAAACTTGTGGTGGTGACTTGTAACGTAGTACTGAAGTCTCTCTTACCAAACCCTCTCTAGAAGGAATGGAGAAAACAAATGAAAAAAGCAGTGATAAGCCTTGGATTAATTGTGGCCATAAGTCCATTGGCAAGTGTATACGCTCAAGATGATTCAAACTTTTACCTCGGTGCTCGCGTCGGTTCTTCAACACTTTCAGACGCTTGCCAAGTTGGCAGTTGTGACGACAACGAAGTCGGCGGCGGCTTAATTGGTGGTTACGACTTCGGTAACGGTTTCTCAATTGAATCAACCTATGATTACCTAGGCCATTTCGATGCAAGCTATAGCCCAACACCTGGCGCTATTAGTGGCGATCTGACCGCATTGACCTTGGCGCCAAAACTGGGCTTCGGTATTACTGACCAAACTGAGCTTTACGGTAAAATTGGTGCCGCTTGGTGGGATTGGAACAGCAACGCAGGCGACCAAGACGATATTTCTCTGCTAGGTGCAGTAGGTCTTGATCACCGTGCAAGCGATCTGGTTAATGTTCGACTTGAATACCAATACATCCACGACATGGATGAAGGTTACTTCAACGCCGATAATCACCTGATCAGTGCTGGTTTGACTTTCCACTTCGGTCGTACCTCTGAGCCAGAACCAGTTGTCATGGTAGTTGAAGAAATTGTTATTGTTGAAACAGTCGCAGAGCCTAAGAAATATGTGTTCTCTGAAGCCGATGACGTAGAACTGTTTGCGTTTGGTAAAGCAACCTTGTCAGATGGTGCTTCACAGCAACTAGGCCCGATGCTTAAACGCCTACAAGATTTTGATACCTCAACGGCTATCATCGTCGGTCACACTGACAGTGTCGGTTCAGAAGCATTCAACCAAACGTTGTCAGAAGAACGCGCACAGACTGTTGCAAACTACTTCGTCGATAACGGCATCAGTGCAGACCGTCTGAGCGTTGTTGGTGCAGGCGAAAGCGATCCTGTAGCGTCTAACGACTCTTCAGAAGGCCGCGCTAAAAACCGCCGCGTTGAAATTGAATCACCTGAGTTTGTTTACGAAGAGTAATCACACCGAGTGATGACACGCCAATGACCAGAGCCACGTCGTAATGACGTGGCTTTTTAGTTCATGTGGACAGAATCAAACGCCAGCAGTTGGTTCCCAGCCCACAAGCAAAGCATCAATAACCGGACGATCTTCGCTTCGCACACCCGCAACGCGCTGATAAAGCGGACGAGAACGATCATTCAAACGGGGATATTGCCAACCGTGGGTGGTTGTAACAAATGTTTGGGCGAAATCCGCAGAGTACCGCAGGCAACCTGCCATCACAGTATCAACGTAACTCTGCACCACTGGCTGAACGGTACACGGCGTAATCACCTCTTCTGTCACGTATACATAAACAGGCCCATCAATAACAAACGCATCGTCCAATACCTTAACGCGTTCACTGTCTAACAATATCCGCTTATAACCTGCCTCACGAATATCAAAAACATCGAGCGCCGAGTCGTCAATGTGAATCAATACGCCATTGCAATAACCATTCCCTTCACGAACAACAAGTGGAGACATCTTGGCTGTACTCACTTTACTCCAATGACGTTGCAAGCCAGACACCAGCGCTGGAAACGCTTTCCCAGTCTCACCCGTCAATCGTCTAGATTCGTCATTAATCAAACTGCCATAACCAAAAATGTACATAAACCCACTTCTTCTTTGTATTTCCTACAGAATACTCGACAAACGCGTGCTAATGTCAAACGAACGAGGACATCGCTTGGCACTAAACAAGAGTAAAAACACCTCAAGCGCCCTCTCAATCGACGCTTTTTCAACCAGATAACGTTTGATTGCGTCATCATCATCGAAAAATTTAAGCTCAATAATAACAACGCCCGACAACAGCATTATCATCGTCCTGATGAGCCTACCATGTTGAAATGGTAAGAATGGAATCATTCACAGCTCACGGTTGAGATACGAGATGGAATAACACTATGAAAGCGATAGAAAAAATCGAAAAACAGTTTCAAAAGCTCTCCAGCTATTCGCATTTAGCCGCGATTTGCGGGTGGGACCAAGCTACGATGATGCCAGACGGCGGCAACGACGCACGCTCAAAAGCCATGAGCGACCTCGCTGTGCTTTGCCACGAAACACTCACAGACTCACGCATGGGTGAATGGATAACAACAGCAGAAAGTGATACGTCACTCACTAACGAACAACGAACTAACCTTCGTGAAATTAAACGCGCTTGGACTCAAGCCACGCAATTTCCGTCAGAACTGGTTGAGAAGAAATCTCTGCTTGGTTCAAAATGCGAACATGAATGGCGCAGCCAACGCGGCAAAAATGATTGGCCTGGATTCGCAGAGAACCTGAAAAAGGTCGTAGAGGCGTCTCGAGAAGAAGCTAATACCCGCGCCACTCAAACGGGTGTCCGCCCTTATGACGCCATGCTCGACCTTTATGAACCCGGTATGACCACCGAAAAACTCGACATACTGTTTGGCGATCTTAAATCATGGCTGCCAAACCTGATTCAGAAAGTGCTCGAAAAGCAAAAATCGACGGTAATCACCGAGCCAAAAGGCCCTTTTGACACCGACAAACAAGCAGCTCTCGGCAAGCAGATGATGGAAATCCTCGGATTTAATTTCAATCACGGACGACTCGATGTCAGTGTTCACCCATTCTGCGGGGGCGTACCTTCGGATGTTCGTATTACCACCCGTTACGACGAGCAAGATTTCACGTCTGCGATAATGGGCGTGGTTCATGAAACCGGACATGCTCGATACGAACAAGGCTTGCCAAAAAGCTACGCAGGCTTTCCCGCTGGCGAAGCCCGCTCGATGGGGATTCATGAAAGCCAAAGCTTGTTCTTTGAAATGCAACTGGGTCGACATCCGTTCTTCGTTGACCACCTCGCCACACTATCCGCAGAAGCCTTCGACAAACAAGACGACGCTGCATTTGGCAGAGAAAACATCAACGCCCTCTACCAGCGCGTCCGACCTGGCTATATCCGTGTTGATGCAGACGAAGTGACCTACCCAGCACACGTCATTCTTCGCTTTGAGATCGAACGCGACCTAATCGAAGGAAAAATTGAAGTCGATGACATTCCAGCCTTGTGGAATCAGAAAATGCAGGAATATTTGGGTCTCTCAACCGACGGCGAATACACTAACGGCTGTATGCAAGATATTCATTGGACCGATGGAAGCTTTGGGTACTTTCCAAGCTACACACTAGGCGCCATGTATGCCGCACAATTCATGCATGCCATGCGTAAAACCGTCGATGTGGATGCATGCTTAAAGAACCTAGATTTGGCGCCGGTCAGTACATGGTTGGAAGAGAACATTTGGTCAAAAGGCTCAACGCTCTCCACCGATGAATTGGTGATTCAGGCGACGGGCGAACCACTCAACCCTGAGTATTTCAAACAGCACTTGATTGCGCGTTACTTGATTGATTGATTAACTACCAGCGCGGCCGAGTGCTGCGCTGACATTTTCTGGACAGAAACTGCTGAAAATTGGCGTTCTAAATCGTTGAGTATCAATAAAGTAAGCTTGGGCAAATTTCGCTTTTAACAAACTATATTCTCGTGACTATTTACTGCGAAATTCTTACACGTTACTCAACGAGTAATACACCACCATTTCTAATACCTTGATGAAGCTCTCCGTTTCAAAAAAAACAAGGCATACTGAAAAATCCAAACAGAAAATGCCTTAATAAAAAGTCAGTATGTCATATTGATTTTTACGTATTATATGTATTAGCCTCGCTTCTCAATAAAGTAGGAAGCGTTGGCCTTTAGCTGCCTATGGCTATTATTCCACTTCGCAAAGACTCACCGTTCATCTTCAACCAACACATTGAGCATACATCCACATAGCCATGAAACTGAAAAGCTTATACCTTTTGCAACGTGTATAGCTTGGTTGCCCATCTCTGGCTATCACTCTGATGAAGTCACGTAATCAACAACACCGAGTGAAAGTATTGAAAATTGGAATAATAAAAATACACCACAGCGTCACAAGCAAATATAAGATCAAGCACATAAAAGCAGATCAGCAACAACTATAATAAATACCATTATTAAGAGTGATACTTTGGTTATGTCCATTTTTATTTACTCAACGCATGCATAACTGGTAAGCATTGGAATTGTTGATGAGTTCTTTTAAAACAGTATTCGGTATCGACTTACGTACATTGGCATTGTTCCGTATCGGTCTCGCCTTAATGATTCTGGTTGATCTGATCAGTAGAGCGCGTGATATCTCTGCGTTTTATACTGATGACGGGCTGCTTAGTCGCACCGCGTCCATGGCGCTTTCCTCAGAGTATCGACTTTCACTTTATTGGATGAATGGTAGTGAATGGTTCGTCACGTTACTTTTTGTCATTGCTGCGTTCGTCGCTATCTTGCTCCTCATTGGCTACAAATCCAGAACCATGGCGTTCATTAGTTGGATTTTTCTTTTCTCTATCGTAAATCGAAACAGCATGATTGTAACCGGCGGTGACGTACTGCTCGTGGTTATGTGTTTTTGGGCAATCCTGTTACCTATTGGTGCAAGATTTTCAATAGATAGCTCGCTAAATCGTCGATATAAAACAGACGAAAATGCAGTACCTGATGACCACAGATACTTTTCAGTTGTATCGGTCGCCGTTCTTCTTCAGGTGATGTATTTGTATTTTTTCACCGCATTATTGAAAACGTCAGATGACTGGCAAGTCACCATGGATGCCGCATACTACGCCGTTCATATCGAACAACTCGCCACCGTATTTGCCGTTTGGATGAGAGGTTTTCCTGAACTGTTAACCTTTGGTACTTACTTTGTTTGGTATCTAGAAATCATTGCAATATTTCTGGTTTTCTCTCCTATCTTCCACGTTCAATTGCGATTATTCACACTTGCACTGTTGATCGTCATGCACAGCGCCTTCTTTCTGTCTCTCCACATCGTGCTTTTCCCATTTATCGACTTTATGTCGCTGAGCTTACTCATTCCGGGAGTGTGTTGGGACTGGTTAGCCAAATTCAATGCCAAACCCAAACGGAGAGACATCGTTATTTTCTATGATGAAGGCTGCGGATTCTGCAAGAAAACCTGCCTAATACTGCGAAACTTTCTTCTTCCTGACAGTGTCAAGATACACCCTGCACAGAAGAACCCCGACATTTATCCAATCATGGAAAAGGAAAATAGCTGGGTGCTTCGTGACCATCAAGGTGGCTTACACACTCACTGGAATGGCGTTCAATATCTGTTTAGGGTATCACTACTTTTTAGACCCATCGGAGTAGTGATGGGATGGAAACCCCTATTAGGGGTTGGAAATAGACTCTATCGTTGGATAGCCGATAATCGTGACATGATGGGGCGAATTACTGAACGCTTTCTGCCTTATAACGACCAAAAAGACCGTGCCGGTTATGTAGAAAATTGCGTGGCCTTGGGGGCACTTTATATTGTGACTTACTACAACGTTAGCGGTGTTCAACAATTTCACGTAAAACGCCCGCAACATGTCTCGATACCCGCTAAGGTGCTACGCATTGATCAACATTGGGGTATGTTCGCTCCCTCCCCCCTTAAATTCTCTTTGATGCCCGTTATCGAAGGTAAAACCCGAGGTGAAGACGTCGTTGATGTTTGGAGTATGAGCTTTGAGCCACCAAGCCGAGTGATACCTGAACTTCTATCTGCAGAGTTCAAAAATTACCGTTGGCGTAAATACTTTGGAAGATTGCATTCAAATCGTAACAAGAAAGTACTCGCAGGTTATGGTGGCTATTTATGCAAGCAATGGAATAACGAAATCTTACCCAAAAACAAACAGTTGGCATCTTTCACAATTGAATTTGAACGACTAAGAACCATGCCAAATTATAGGCCGCGTAAACCCTCAACAATAAGGGTGTGGACCCATTGGTGCTTCAAAGAATACGCAAAAAAATAGGTTTATCTGTTGCAGCAACATCTGTAGTAGACGTTTTAGGCTAGAGCGATGGATCATTTGGGTACTTACCAAGCATCGCACTAGGTGCCATGTATGCCGCGAAATTCATGAAAGCCATGCGTAAAACCATGGATGTGGGTGGATGTTTAGAGAACCTAGATTTAGCGCCGCTCAGTGCATCGTTGGAAGAGAAAATTTGGTCAAAAGGCTCGACACTCTCCACCGATGAATGTTTATTCAAGTGACGAGTGAAGCGCTCAACACCTCACCACCGGCACATCGCCCCACCGCGTCGTATACTGGGGCGACAAAAATTCACGCCGCATACCCCACTTCGGATCGATCCCCTGCGCAGCCATAAACACCGCGCCCTTACCATAACGTTGATTTACCCCATCAAACGCCTGCATCAATGCCGGGTTACCTGGCTGTGAGTTAAACAAGTCTGGCTGAACGTGCTTGGCGTTCACCAAATCAAGCAACCCGACACCTACCTTGTAATAACGCACCCCTTCTTGAAAAAGCTTAGGCACCATCACCGCCACTGCAGAAGTGATCACCGCCGTATCATCCGCCGGAAACGCAAAGTGTTGCATCTGCTTAAAACTCTTTGGTCTTTCATCAAACGGAGAGTTACCCGCAAACACCATTAACACCGAACACAAAGACCCTTGCGCACGTAACTTCGCGGCCGCAATTCCCGCGTGTTTACACAATGCCTGGCGCAACGATTCTTCATCTTGAATTCGCTCCCCCATCGACCGTGTTGAGAAGATCTGCTTCTTGTCCGCGCGGGCCACATCCCACCCTTTGCAGACTTCGCCGTTTAACTCCCTGACCGTGCGTTCCACTTCAACGTTAAATGCCTTACGCGCAAGGCCAAGTGGCATGCGAGACAACTGCAGTGCGCTATTCACCCCTTGAAGCTTCAACCTCGCGGCAATTTTACGGCCGATGCCCCACACATCCCCCGCTTCCATGTGCGAAAGCACCGCAATACGCTCGGTTTCCGAGTCCAACACACAAACACCGTTGTAACCCTGTAACTTTTTCGCTGCATGGTTAGCCGCTTTGGCCAAGGTCAAGGTTGCCCCCATACCTACCCCGACCGCCAACCGACACTCTTTCCATACTGCATGACGCAGTTCCTGCCCTTGCGCACGTAAATCAAGCACCGCACTGCAGCGATGAAACGATAGGAACGATTCATCAATCGAGTAGACATGCTGCTCAGGCCCAAAGCGACCGATCACCTGCATCATGCGATCAGACAAATCGCCATAAAGCTCATAGTTCGACGAACACACAATCACCCCTGCCGCCTCACAACGGGCACGAACCTGAAAGTACGGTTTGAATTTCTCTATGCCTGCCTCTTTCGCCTGTCGGTTCGCCGCGACGACACAACCATCGTTATTGGAAAGCACAATGACTGGCTTGCCACGCCAATCAGGCCTAAACACCTGCTCGGCACTGCAATAAAAGGAATTGGCATCCACTAACGCGAACACAAAAGCGGACTCTGGCGGTGACAGCGGATAGAGCGGATCACAACACCCTCAATGGTAAAGGTGTCGTGTTGAGTGATGGCCACAGAGGAATACTTGTCATTGGCCGAGAGCAAAAGGCGACGCGAAACATCAAGTAGCTTACAGATAAACTCGCCGTTTAAGTTTGCCACAATCACATCACCATCCCTGGCGGTAACGTGCCGATCGACGATCAAAATGTCGCCATCGAAGATGCCCACGCCCTGCATGGAATCACCCGACGCTTTACCAATAAAGGTCGCGCTTGGATGCTCGACAAGCAGCTCATCAAGGCTCAAAGGCAATTGGCGATAATCGCCCGCTGGCGACTCAAAGCCAGTAATACCGGCACTCGCAAGAATAGGGATAATGGTCATAAAATATACTGTTTATATATACAGTATTCATTTTAGCGCTTTTCGTCTTACAAGCAAGATCCCACGTTTCTGACAGCCGGAAATTTGAACAGGACTAAAACGCAGCAGGGGCACAATCACGCAAAGATAGTTGAAACCGTAAATGCCATTGAAGCAACTGAGGCTGCTTGGAAGGCGCCAAGAGACACGTGCTGGGCGACGGTTTCTATAAACCTACCGTGCTGGCAGATATGAGTCAGGATATGGCCGTCGCAAGCGAAAGCACCGACTCAGTCACCCCCTCCTCCCACAACACCCCCATCATCAAAGCCATGCTCGATGTCATTAGATGGCCACAAAGGATGACGAAACAAGAAGAGAGCGCCAGCGCCAAGACATACCAACCGCTAAAGCCGCAGGCAATGACAAAATCAGCGACAATCAACCCGATACAGAACGGCATCAGAACGTGAAAAACCACAGAGAGAGGAAAGACAACACCTAAACCGTCTGAGTAGACATCAAGAACCGTTTAGCGCGTGGATCTTGGATTCATGCTCGGTATGCCCATCATGTGGCGCCATCTTGACCTGAAAATTGTGCGCCTTAATCCCGGCAGCCTGAAAACGTATTGCGATTCCCGTACGAATATCACTGGCGAGATTCCAAGCTCTGGAAGCTGAATTAGTCCAACCCGCCACCCAGCATTGATAAGCATCTTTATCGAGATCCATGACCCAGAATGCAGGCGCATCCTGAGAAATAAAATGCTGGCTGTCCTCCACTGCCTCAATAGCCATCTGTCGTACTTGCGCTAAATCATTTTCGTAAGAAGTATAAAACTCCACATGAACCCAAATGTAAGGATCGTTGTAAGAGAAGCTTTCCAACTCCAGAGACAGCATTTTGTTGCTGGGAATGATCAACCGCTTCCAGTTCCAGAGCTTAATAATCGTGTGGTTTAGGCTGATGTCCTCCACGGTACCGTATTGGTTGTCAACCACGACGGTATCCCCGACCCGGATAGCCTTGGAAAGAGAAAGCACGACACCAGCAATAATATTTTCGATAACAGGCTTCGCTGCAAACCCCAGAACCGTGGTAGAAACAGCAACAACAATTGAAACCAAAGCAGCAGGTATCGAGTTTAGAAAAGGAAACGATAACGCGATACCAAAGACAACAAAGATAAAGAAAAAGGCTATCTTGCTGATAATGGAAAAACGGTTCTCAATTTTCTCTACCGCCGCATCAATTTCTGCGGGTTGTCCTGGCACTTTAGGAGAAGTAGTCTGGACGCTGTTGAAGTTTTTAAGACGCCGGAGCCTTTTCTCACGGTTTGATTTTGATTTTAACAGCGCAGAAGCCGCCCACCAGATAACAACTACCCCAATAAGGCAGACTGTACCAAGATAGATATAAAGATTGTCTATCGTCATACCCGCACCATTTCCTATTTATTGCCAAAACACAAAGACGCCAAAACCTTTGGTTTCATGGTAGACACCTTGCACGACAAACTCCACGACCAATAGAAATAATCTGGGTGTTATGAAGCGTTTATTTCAATATCCAACAGCTTCAGATTGACTAGATATGGTACTAATGACCCGCTTCTGAAACCTCAATATTGAAGAGATCGGATATACTTACTTCATCGTGATGGCATAGAGAAAATAACATGACGAAAAACAGAAAAAGTGAGGGTGTTGCAAGTGTTTCACCAACGGATGCACACGAACGCCGCGCAGCTAAAGCCGTTGTCTGTTACGCCACAGATTCTCTGCCTCCCTTTGATGCCAATTTTTATCACACAGCAAGAGTTTCATCCACTCGCACTGCTTTACAAGAGATCCCCCCAAGGGAAGCACGCTGCTTTGTCGTTCCCGAGGGGTGTTTTTTCCGGATATCCTGCCAGCATGGCTCACAGGTTGGGGACTTGAATCTCTGGCAACGAGATGATCTCAGTGAACACTTTTTCAGTGGAAAAACCCGACAACTGCATGCCACCCATTTAACAACCGGTGACAGATTGTGGAGCAACATGCCTTATTTAAGGCCGATAGCAACGATTACAGATGATTCATTGAGCTGGTATGGATGGGATCAGGATGGCGCGGGTGTACATGATGTCATTGGCACGCGTTGCGACCCCTACACACACAACCGACTCCATGGAGAAAACTACCATCATTGCTGCCACTCTAACCTCACCCGTGCACTGGCGGATACACGAGGCGTCAGCCCAAAAGATGCAGAAAAACACATTCATGATGTATTAAATGTGTTTATGTGTACGGGTTTCACCAAAGATTCGCACCAATATTTTATGAAAGCCAGCCCAGCACGCAAAGGGGATTATATTGAGTTCTTTGCCGAAACCGATTTGCTTGGAGCGCTTTCAGCATGTCCAGGGGGAGATTGCAGCAGCACCCATTCCAGTGATGGCGCGCAGTGTTTTCCGCTGACGGTAGAGGTTTTCACCCCAGAGAAACAAACGCTTGATACGTGGCAACCCTTCCAACGTAGTGAGTACATTGCTAAATAGCTCACGTTAATCCTTGGTACAGCGAGTGGAAACTGCCGAATTTACCACAATGCGTATTTACATTGATGTAACACTTATTTATCGACGCATAAATTTACTTAGACCATGGTGGTTCTGGTCAGAAGAGACACTCTTTGTGTCCCCCCTTGAGATCACCGTTAACTTCCTAACATTTCATAACTTTACGTGAAAAAATCATCAGCGAAAGATTTCATCGCTCCTGACTAACAACACCCTCTCGCTTTTCTCCTCTGCTCACACCGCTCGACAAAATCTTGATATGACCTCTCGCTTTATGAATTGCCTTATCTGCTCTTGTTCGTACGTCAATGTATGCACCACTCTTACTAACGGCTCTAATAAATAACACCTTTACACCTTTTGATGCTTATTCCTAATTTTGTGCTTGATTTGGAGAAATACGAGTATGAGCGAAGTCAAACTTCCATTTGGCGCAAATGTCCTATTTGTTAGTGGCACTGCTTCTCTCTACCAACTTCCAACAAAAATTGAAGTCGTCGTCGGCAAGCACCTCGATAAGGGTCAAATACTTAACGTAGAAAATGACACTATCATTGCTTTTCAAGATGACAACGGAAGACCATTCATCTAAAGCAATAGCGATATACATACTTTGAACGAAGCACTTAGCTCAGATTCCGTCCATGTCGTCGATCTGGGCGGAATTGAGCAGCAAAATCTAATCCATAAGGGATCTCGATAGAGGGGAAGTTTTCTGGTTTTTTAGAGACTTTATAATTCTCGCTGGATTCCCCATAACGATGGAGCCATCCGGTACCGAACGAAACACAACACTGTTGGCCGAAACAACGCAGTTTTTTCCAATCTCAACGCCTTTCATGATCACGGCCCCTGTACCAATCCATGAACCATTACCAATTTTCACAGGTAAAACTTCAAGCCTAGCAATTTCTGTATCCGTTCCACGACCTTCAGTTGTGTGTCCGTCGCAGTCCATAATAGTCACCAACGGTGCGATACCTACATCATCACAAATTTCTACGTGAGAATACGAAACAATAGCAACACCCATCATTTGCACACGATCTCCTATCGTAATTTTCCCTGGTGGGTTTGCGTTTGCTTTGACTGACGTGAGTTTGGTGCAGGCACTATGAAAAGGAGGGCGATCGCTATCTGATTCGATAAAGCTGTTTTTACCAATAGAAATAACACCTCGAAACGCGTCGATTTCCTTTTCATTTAGCTCCTTATAAACGGAGTAGCCGACTTCATCCTGGACCGACGTAAAGCAAATACGTGGCACGTTTGAAATGACGGCTGAGTCATCTACGCTAACCCCTCTTTCTCGTAATAAATTGGCGACATGTGCAGGATCGGTCAAGAACGGTCCTTCTTCAGCTTGGCGATAAAAGGCTTGGTCATCTGGCAAACTGACAAATTTACTTCTGTACGTTGGCATTTAATTCCCTATAAATCATGGTGAAAACCTAACACTTGTCATTATTTAGACAACAAAATTGCCTGACTCCAATTCATTTTCAAAATGTCAGAAGAAATATCACTGTGTTTGTCTATGATGTATTTCAGACTTTCCTGACCTGACGATTTCGCATATTCAGCTGACTTATCATGAGGGAGATGAAGCGCCAGTGGCGTTGAGAGTAAACCAAACTTACCACCTGCTGAGAATAACCGTATGCCAAGCTCCATGTCTTCCCCCCCCCATCGACAAAAGGATTCGTCGAACCCTTCAACATCCTTTAGCAGTGACGTTTTACAACTCACATGACATGTCCAGAAGACAAACCAAGGGAAGCGACTGCTCTTATAGCCGTTCTCTAATGCGTGAAGGTGATCATAACGACAATCTGGGTACTGATTATTTTGTGCTAGCACTCGAAATATGCCTTCAGCATGATGCTCACGATAGAGGGTCAAAAGCGCCTTTTCATTCCTAACTTCAAATTCGTCGAAGCCGTATGAAAAACCAATGAGTACATCATCATCACTGCCTTTATAATGATTGCTATGAGCGAGGATAAGATTGTCAGGTGCTATAACGCCTGAATCTAGGAATAGGCAAATTTCATGTTTTGCTGAAAATATCCCGATATTTCGAGCTTTGGCTGCTCGAAAGCCTTTGTCCTCTTGAAAGAAGTAATGAAGGTTGATTCGATCTTTAAAACTGTTCACAACATGACGGGTATTGTCTTTAGAGCCATCATCTACAACTATTACCTCAAATAAATCATCGTCACACTTTTGCGCCACAAGTGACTGAAGCGTCTCCTTCAGTAATTCGCTACGGTTATACGTCGGGATCACCACACTGACTTTGTTCGCACTCATTTCTGCCACCTATTTTTTAGGGAGTTCACAAGAGGCCTTAGCGACCAGTTCGTTCAACGCACCAACCATGGAGCTCATCCAAAGTGTCTGATAGCAACGATTAGGGTCTTTAAATTCCTCAAAACGCTCAGCGATCTCTGCTTGTCCAAGTTGGTAACCCGCAATAACGCAGAATAAACTCTGTGTAGAAAGAAGTGTGTCTACACACCCATAGAAAGCATCAATCGTATCGGGATAATACGTCAGCTTCACATGCTCAGAGTCCAAATTTACTGTGCGTATTCTTTCACGTTCTCTTGTGTAGATATTCAATGTCAAAGGAGAGAAATTCGAAATCATTTTTTCTATATCTTTGACTACGACGTAGTCATGAATAACCATATTAACTTCAGTGTTATCGGTTAAATTTTTGAATAGCACATCCACACAATCGATATGTTCAAAGTCCACATAAGATGGCATCGTTGGGGTATTGGTTATCTCCCACTTTCTTTCACTAAACTCAAAATCAGAATGAATATTTGTCGCCGACGAAATAATTGGAGGTATCATGAAGCTGGTTTTGAATTGAGACGCAAAAATCCCAACCAATCGTTTCTTGCTTTCCATCACTCTGGTTATGTTTTCAAACTGAGTGTCTGGCAAACTTCCACCGTTAATCTGGGTAATCAGCCTGTCTCTCATTTCGCTACCAAAATCATGTCCGTATGGTAAATCCTCATAAAAGCTAATTCTGCAATTAACGAATTCGTCCTTATAACGCTGTAGCATTAAAATCGCGGCGTTGCGGGTATTATGGTGATCGGAGTGTGAACCTGACGCGATAGGTATCCATATATCGTCAGCCTCAAGAGGGGCAATAGCATCCCTAAGCATCGCAGCCAGTTCCGCAAGTTGATCATAGTGTAATAAGTCCTGACCATTCCCCTCCATCCACCTAAGAGGTTTGTCTAATTGTCCTAGATGAAGGTGTGTGGCTCCAACCATTTCACAAGAGAGTTGTGCTTCCTGTGCGCGTCGCTCAGTAACAAACTCTTTCTCATGCGTCGTTTTTTCGTGATAACAGGTATAGTTGGATTGAAAAATGTTGGTGACAATCGTCACCTTCTGCTCTCCTCGCCGATTCAGTAATGCTCCCCCGACAGAGAGCATCGCATCATCAATATGCGGTTCGATTACAACAAGGTGCGAATCATTTTTCGCCGTTAATGGCTCGACAAATTCAATAATACCAAGATTCCACCAGCGCTCTATACAACGCTCTGAATCTGGAAAACCATCAATAACATTTCCCAATGTAGGTTGCTCATGTAGCGTGTTAAATAATCTAACCTGATCGCCTGTCAGTTTATCAGATTCACGATTAGAAAAATGAAACCGGCCTAAGTTGAAAAATATTCCATCACCTACTAGCCGAAAGTTAGGATTAACAACCACCTTACTGTGAAAATAATGATTGTTAATCCCGTTAGAACATTGTAAGAATCTCATTTTATACCTTTATTAAATCACACTGAAAACAAATCCAATGCAGAAACCCCAAAAAACCCATTAGGCATTCACATCGACAATCATGTTTCAAATTATATTTAGAAAAATGATACATTCATTACTTTGTAGAAAAAACTAAAGCAACGAAAGGCACCATAGATCTCATGGAAAAATGAGAATCAAAATCACATCCCAAATAGAAATAGCGTTTATAACAGCACAAGTGAAAAAAATAGGCGTCAATTTACTGGATAAAATTGACTCTTTCCGAGGAAAGATCGCAAGTGGATATATGCTATAAATATTCAATGCCTACGCGCACAAGCCTGTGAATCAATAGGTTAAATAATCAACAACTTGGACTGATTTGGGTAGCAACTTATTGAGTAATTACTTAGTTAAATGAAAGGACAACCATTGGCCTGAACATAAAATACTGATGTACATTCACGTGAAATCACACATCTTTTTCTAGCGTCGATCATCCAATATATACATCACCCCATGTAAACTGCGTCTCAAAAAAATGTAACGTTTCTAGTTTCTGCGAAAAAAAACACAGTATATGGCTCGTGTAATAAACGCTAATTTTCTCTTAAAAAATCGACAACCCAAGACACCCTTCATAAAGTCACAAAGACCAGAAATCACAACACACACAACATATAATCTCAAAATACAACAATCCAGCAGGCATGACGCAACTCACTCCACCCATAAAAAAACAAGTGAATTTATAAATGTAACATTAAAAATCAATTAGTTATGCTGTCATTTTCATTGTAATGAAAATTCACACTTTTAGCATATATACGCATTTCCCATATTTTATGATTAATGAGAGTCCTCTCGCGGCCTCACCCGAAAAACATAGATTACTAGACACTTTAAGTATTGAATCTCGATTCTTGTAACTGTCAGTTCTGCTCATTGCAATACATTCAAGGTAGGGATCATGTTTTTCCAATTTAGTACTCTGGTTGATGTTCTCGATAAAGCGAGTCAACAAAGCACCAAAGGTATTTACTTCTCCCACCACAAAAATCCGGCGGAATTTTTAAGCTATGGCGAGTTAAAACAACAAGCACTCGCGGTCTCCGAGAATTGGAAAAATATAGGTGTCAAACCCCAAGATAAGATCATTCTCCAAATTGAGGACAATGAATCATTTGCCATTGCCTTTTGGGCGTGTGTATTTGGAAGATTCATTGCTGTCCCCTTAGCTTTTGGCACAACACAATCACACAAACAAAAATTGGCAAGCATCGAAAAAACGCTTATCACACCATGGATAGTGATTGAAGATGCCAATCGAGATCATGGCTGTGCTATTGATGACGATAGAGTGCTCTTACTTAAAAAGCGCCAAGATGTCCTAGAAATAGAACCCTCTCGAATAGATTCAAAACCAGATGACATTGCATTCATTCAGTTTTCTTCAGGTTCAACTGGTTCTCCTAAGGGAGTGACCCTTACCCATACAAATATCATCACAAACAACATATCTACAATTGAAGCCACAAAAACGACTTTAAACGACACCACTTTTAGCTGGATGCCACTGACTCACGATATGGGACTCATCGGCTTTCACATCAATCCAATGATGGTTGGCTGTGATCAATACTTGATGCCAACAGCAAGTTTTATACGAGACCCATTAAGTTGGCTGAAGAATGCATCAGACGTCAAAGCAACCATTCTTTCTTCGCCTAACTTTGGCTATAGCTATCTACTAAAAAAACTAAACAACTCCCGAAAAACCCCTGAATGGTCTCTCTCTAATGTGCGCCTCATATTTAATGGTGCAGAGCCGATTGATGCCGCATTGAGTGAAAAATTTACTGCCGATTTGGCAAAGTTTGGCCTCAAAAGCAACGTGATGTTTCCAGTATATGGGTTGGCAGAAGCCACGTTAGGCGTCACGTTTCCTCCCGCTGGCCGACATCTCAAAACGATTTTCGTAAACAGAGACCATTTAGGTATTGGCGCAGAAGTCGATGTACAGCCTCATGGGCTGCAGTTTGTTGCTTTAGGAAGGCCGATACATGACATGGACGTTGATATAACGCTCAACGGTCAACTCTGCGACGAAATGGTCATCGGAGACATTGAGATAAGAGGTGGCAGTGTTACAAAGGGGTATTTCAATGACCCAGACAAGACAGCTGCAACGATCTCTAATGATGGATGGCTAAAGACTGGGGATCTTGGGTTTTTCAAAGATGGTGAGCTTTACGTAACAGGGCGAAGCAAAGACCTAATCATCATTAATGGACAAAATATTTACCCCCACGATTTGGAGCAAACCCTCGCTAATGCCGAGGGAATTTCACTAGGCTCTGTCGCTGTGACTTCTATCGACTCAACCAGTCAAGCAAATCCATTACTCGCTGTTTTCGTCCAGTATCGTGGAACACTCGAAAGCTTCGTCAGTATAAAAAAATCCGCACAGACCCTTTTGCTCGCACATCATCAACTCCATGCCGATATCGTTGTACCTGTAAAACTTATTCCCAAGACGACCAGTGGAAAGATCCAACGCTTTCAACTCAAAAGTAGAGCAGAAGATGGAGAGTTCACTCAAGTGTCATCAGACATTGAGGCACTCGAGTTCGGGCAAGCCAGCACCCAGCCACTGTCTGAGACAGAAAATGAACTCGCCGCACTGTGGAGCGACATTTTGCATTGCGGAAAAGTAACCAAATCAGACCATTTCTTTGCAAAAGGCGGCAATTCTCTCGACGCACTTTATCTACTTCAGCAAGTAAAACACTCATTCAATGTTGAAATCTCTCTGACTGATGTATACGACTATCTGACTTTAGAGGAAATGGGGCAAGCCATTGACCACGCGCGAGCGTCGGACTCATCCAAACGCAGTATCATTAAAAAAGCCAATCGCGATGTATATGCTCTAACGGCTTCGCAGCTTTCCATGTTTGCGCTCTGCCAAAGAGAGACCGGCACGGCTTACAACGTGTCCGCTGCAGTAGAACTAGATACAAGGTTTGATGACAACAGTATACAAAACGCGGCGCATGAGCTTATAAAGTGCCACAGGGTACTTAGTACCAAAATCCAGTGGCATTCAGACAAGCCGTGTTGGGAATATGACGCTCGCACCGATAGCTCTGAATTCATTCATCATATTGAGCTAAACGACCAAACTGACCTGTTGGCTCAATTGGAAACCATTGCTGCTGCGTTTAATGTCAATACTGACAACCTGATACGTTTCTATTATGGGAGTTACCGCAATAAGTCTGTACTGGTTATCGATTGCCATCACTTGATTTGTGACGGCCTATCACTGCCTATACTCTTTGACGAGTGGGTTTCTGCGATAGAAGGAAAAAGCCTTGTATCACAAAGCGCCGAGCAGATTGATGCACTAGATATCTATGAAAGCCAGCAATCTGTCTATGTAGATGGTGAAAAGCAAAATTATTGGCGAAGTGCGCTTGGCAACCTTCCGAGTGAACTTGTTTGGCCACAACAAAATAGACGACTTCCATTGCAAGATTTTTGTGGCGGTGCCGTCCATAAACCACTGCCATCTGATCTGTTGTCAAAACTCGAATCATTTGGCTTAGATCAGAACACCAGCATACAAAATGCACTGTTAAACTTTTTCCAAATTTGGGTTGCACAATGTTGCAACCAAGACACATTTTCTGTCGGCATACCTATTACGCAAAGAAATGCAGACTCGATTTCATTGCCCGGAATGTTCGTTGACAGCGTTCTACTTACACCGACGGTTGATTTGTCTAAATCCGTTCATGAAAACCTGTCAACGCTTTCCATCCATGTCAAATCACGTCTTCAGAATCATATTGCTTTTCATGAGGTTGTTAACCTAGCCGAGAATAGCTTATCTCAAAGCCGCAATGCGTTGTACGACATCATGTTTGTTTACCAACCCATGCCGCGCTCCCTCTCGTCTGCCCGTTACAAGCACATTCCATTTCACAATGGAGGTGCAAAGTTAGACCTAACGCTGTTCATCCAACATAGCATTGACGGCCACCTTCAAATCACGCTTGAAAGTGCTAAGTCTTTGTTTTCCTATGAAGACCTTTCTTCAATGCTCAACAGTTTTGTTGAAATGATGAAGGAAATGCTTGATGCACCTGAGATCGCTCTAACGACACTCTTTGGCAATACTCAGCAAGTCGCTCCCATCACGTTCTCTCCAGTGGTGTACGACGATAAGAAGACCATTAGCCACTTATTAGATGACGCGGCACAAACAGTGCCAGACAAGACTGCGTTAATCAGTGCTGCAACATCTCTATCTTATCGCCAGTTATTTCAAGCTAGCTGCCGTGTTACCACTGCACTAAAAGGTTTAGGTGTTAACAAAGGCGATCGGGTCGCTGTCATCAGTCCGGCTTCAATTAATCTACTGGCTCTCCTTAGCGGGATAAACCGCCTTGGTGCTTGTTATGTGCCTATTGACCAAGACTTACCTACGACCCGAAAAGAGCGAATCCTGAGTACCGCAAAGCCAACTATTGTTGTTTACCAAAGCCTCCATGATCAAGATTGTGTGCCTCAATGGCTAAGACAACAATACGTAACAGTCGAATCAACACAATTGTTATCAACTGCTTCGGACGACATTCACTGTGATAACCAAGCTGAGCCTGATGACCTTGCATACATCATTTTCACATCAGGCTCTACTGGTGAACCTAAAGGTGTAAAGATCACCAACCGTGGGCTCACTAATTATCTTAATTTTGCCAAACGGTATAACCAGAATAATCCCATCCACTCGGCATTGTTTACGAGTATCTCTTTTGATTTAACAGTCACAACATTGTTTGCGCCACTGACCTCATACGGAACATTGCTGATACCCGGCGCAAGTCAACTCTACAGCCAACTCGAATCACTGCTATTGGATGCGCGAGTCAATACGCTCAAAATTACGCCAGCCCATTTAGACATACTGACCACAATGGCGGAAATACAGGATACCTCTAACACTCACCTCACTTGCTTCATTGTGGGTGGTGAGCAGTTAACGACAAACCTTGCCAGTCGAGCACAGCGCGCATTCCCGAACGCAAAGATCATTAATGAATATGGACCCACTGAGACCGTTGTTGGTTGTATTACACATACATTTAATGAACACAACGATACGCATCATGTTGTCCCTATCGGAAAAGCGGCCGATAACGTAGACGTTTATCTTTTGGATGATTCCATGCGTCCGGTTAATTCAGGTCAAATGGGAGAAATATGGATAGGCGGTGATGGCGTCTCCCCTGGGTATTTTGAAGACTCAAAAAACACTTCATTATCGTTTGTAGACAGTCCATTTGGCGCACGATCAACGCTATACAAAACGGGTGATATTGCACAGCAGAATAGTGAAGGAAACCTCATATATCAGGGACGAGATGGTGACCAAGTGCAACTTCGAGGCTATCGAATCGAAGTCACGGAGATTGAAAGTGCGCTACTAAAATACGATGGCGTTATATCAACAGCGGTTCGCGTTTTCGAACAGCACGGTGCCAAGCACTTATATGCATTTTATGTGTCCTCAAATGAACTCATTGATCCAAACCGGTCTCTGTCATCTGAACTACCAGATTACATGCTGCCTCAATTCTATATTCGCCTCGATACCCTTCCATTAACGCCAAATGGCAAGGTCGACACGCAGGTATTGCATCAAATCGCAGATGAAACATCGGCACAAAAACAGTCGGAGAACAGCAATTCAAATGAAGAACTGCCTCTCGGCGACAAAGAGCTTGCCCTGCTGAATGCTTGGAAGAAAACGCTCAACGTTGAGCTTATTTCTTCTGATTCCAATTTTTTCCAAATAGGCGGGGACTCCATCAAAGCACTGCAAATCGTGGCACATTTGCGGTCGGAAGGATGGGCTTTAGACACTAAAGAAATATTACTTCATCCAACAATTAAAGAGTTGACGAACAAGCTGTCCAAATCAGCCAGTGCCCCAGCATACTCTCAAGCGCCGCTTGAAGGTAAAACCACAATGACGCCGGCAATGAATTGGTTCTTTGACCAACAATTTACTCATCCAGGTCATTTTCATCAGTCAGTTCTATTGGATCTCTCTCTAAACCTATCTGCTGAAACCATTGAGCAATCCTTAAAAGCCATACTTGTGCAACATGATGCCTTGCGATTGAGTTTTTCTCATGGTGAAGCTCATTATCAGCACATAGATATTGCGAATGAATTTGTGTTGGAACGTGCGCCAAAAGACAAAGCGTTGTCGTTGGAGCAATTGGGACTATCACTAAAACAGAACATATCCCTCGATGACCGTCTCCTTTTTAAAGGTATATTCCTCGAAGGCGATACTCCTCAATTGTTGCTGATTGCCCACCACTTACTAGTTGATGGTGTTTCATGGCGAATAATCCTGGAAGACTTAGCGTCAGCATGTCGTTCAGTTGATGCGCGAGAACACATCAAATTGATGCCAAAATCGGCGTCTATTCAGGAATATACTGACCAGCGATTCGAAGATAGATCGACGACCAATGATCTTTCTAACAATCAATATTGGCATCAATCCACATCTGAACCACTTAGATTGCATCAAAGTCATCAGCGACCAAACGATATGATGCTGACTGAACGCCTAACGGCTAAACACGGCATCTTAGACAAGCTTTTCAGCAATGTTCACGACGTTTTCAATACCAAGACTCAGGACTTATTGCTTGCCGCGTTGACCCTTTCATTGAAAGCCCATACTAAACAGAAGCAATTTAGCATTGATGTTGAATCCCACGGACGGCAGACCGAGTCAATCGACCTCTCTCGTTCCGTAGGATGGTATACCGCGTTTTACCCCGTACATTTCACCAATGTCGAACAACCGGATAGTGTCATTCGTGATGCCAAGGAAGGAACACGAAATGCCCCTCACCACGGGCTTAGTTTTGCCGTTAGCCCATATCGAGATACTTATCCTGTCAAACCTGCGTGCAGATTCAACTATCTGGGCGATTTGAACGTCAACAATGAGAGCGATTTATTCTTGCTCAACCTTACAGATACAGGGCCAGATTGCAGTCAACTAAATGCAACCACTGCGCACTTTGAATGTGATTGCTGGATATCTGGAAATGAACTGATTCTACAAGTCAAAGTCATGGGGCAAAGCGGAGATAAAACAGCGAGTGAGCTGCTACGACAGTGGGAGAACAATATCGAACAGTTGATAACCCACTTACTTAGCGCAAATGACATTCATTTCACACCATCAGATTTCAGTGATTCAGGTCTTAGTCAGCAAGATTTAGACGCACTTTTTTAGTCAAACGTACGGAACACCCTTCTAGGGCAAGCACACAAACAAGGACAATAGAAATGTCAGGGATTGACAAGAGCAATGTTTCAGCGATTTTACCGCTTCTGCCACTGCAGGAGGGCATGTTATTCCATCATATCGCCGAACCTGACAGCCAATTGTATTTCGAGCAGATCAGACTCAATATCAGCGGCGTGCTTGACACTAGAACGTTGCAATCCGCATGGGATAAAGTCGTCATGAACAATGACGCCTTACGCACTGTTTTTCGTTGGAAAGGCATCGACAACCCTGTTCAAGTTGTCCTTAAAAAACGTGAACTAAACGTAGACGTTTATGACAGCACTCTGGATCACCCCAGCCTACTTTCAACCCTTCGTAGCCCTAACAATATTTGCTTAGAGTCGACACCTATTCAGCTTTCTGTTCTAAAGCACAGTGAATCGAGCTACACCATCATCCTTTGCTTTCACCACATTATTTTAGACGGTTGGAGTAGCGCTCTACTATTGAAGTCGCTGTTGGATGTATATAAAACGCCAGATGCGACAATGCCACTAACAGCGAGCACCAGCGAGATTGTTGAGGGATGGAAGAAAACCGACTCAGATAAAGCGACGACTTGGTGGCGAGAAGCGGTGACATCGGCAAAAGTTAACCGACCTCTGCCTCGTAGCACGGAACTTACAGACGAAAGCAAAGCAGTACAAATTACCGAGAACAAAACCGTACTCACGCTGCCACAAAACACATTAGAAGCCATCAAAACGTTCAGCGAAAAACAATCAGTCAGTGCTGCAACCATTTTTCATGCCGTGTTTGCGCTCACACTGCGCTTTTACCAAAATCAAAAGAATCTGACCTTCGCAACAACCGTGTCTGGTCGTCACCTTTCCGTGCCCCATATTTCGCATACCGCAGGGTTATTCATTAATACTGTGCCTTTTTGTGCATCGCTCAATTTAGAACAGTCTTTTAACGATTGGGCGCACCACGTTCAAGGCTACCTTGCAGACATCAATGAGCATGGGGCATTCGCACTTAAAGATATCCACGGTTTAACATCACTGCCTCAAGAAGCTCGGATGTTTGATAGCTTATTAGTCGTCGAAAACTACCCCTTAGACACGACGATCGCTCAAGGCACCGGTTTTACGATTAACACTTTAGAAACAGACGAAGAAACAGATTTTGATCTCACGTTAGCAATCACACAACTTGAAGGATTTGAGTGTAACTTGATCACCAAAAAAGGGCGATTTGAGTCATCATTCAGTCACAGCTTCCTTGCGCATTTCTCATCAATTCTTGAACGTTCTCTACAGATATCAACCGCTCCCATGAAGTCGTTATCACTTCTTAGTGTGCAACCGTATACCCTCGCTCCCTCAAAACCTGAATATAAGAAAGATCTCATTTCTTTGTTTAAACAAACGGTTTTACGTTTCCCAGAGAAATCAGCGGTTTCATCAAATGACACCTCATTGACTTATCAGAAACTGGATAACATCAGCGACCAAATCGCCGCGTCTTTAGCAAATAAAGGGGTCGAAAAAGGAAGTATCGTCGCGCTGAGAACGCCACAGAATATCGACATGATTTGCGCCATATTTGGCATTTTGAAAGCAGGGGCGACTTACCTTCCTCTACTTCCAGATTTACCGGCAAAAAGATCTGAATTTATGCTGGAAGATACAAGTGCACACTGCTGCATTACTTCCGACGAGGACAAGTACACCTCAGCGATTCCAACGTATAAAATCTCAGAACTTATCGATGGAAGCCAACCTGCACCGAGTTTAGATCTCAACATAAACGATATTGCATATATTATTTACAGTTCTGGCTCGACAGGCATACCTAAAGGGATCTGCACACCACACGGCGCGGTATCGAGCTTCGTCACATCACCGACTTATGTTGATATTTCTCACAATGACAAAGTGTTGCAGCTATCATCCTATGGTTTTGATGGTTCGATTTTCGACATCTTCACAACCTTGTGTAACGGTGCGGAACTGGTCCTCGTTGATAAAGAGACACAAGAAGACCTTACCGCCCTTTCTCGCCACATTGAAACTGCTGAAATCTCGGTGTTTTTTGTCACTACAGCACTGTTTAACGCCTTGGTCGATGTCAATCTCAGCGCCCTCTCTCAAGTCAGAAAAATATTGTTCGGCGGTGAAAAAGTCTCAGTGCCTCACGTACGAAAGGCATTTCGTTCCATGGGGCCAGGCCGCCTTGTTCATGTATATGGCCCGACAGAAACGACCGTTTTTGCTACGGCTTATGCCGTGGATACCAGTGCACAAACAGCTGGCACCTTCCCTATCGGCAAAGCCATTAATACCACTGAAACCTACGTTATCGATATTGATGGACTCCCTTGTCTTCCCGGCGTCCCAGGCGAGCTATACATTGGTGGTGATGCACTGGCAAAAGGATACTTAAACCGTCCTGATCTCACATCTCGCCAATTTATCGTTTTACCTGGGTATCAAGGGCGCCTCTATCGCACTGGTGATGAAGTTATCGCATCACCTGATTCTACGTTGACATATGTGTGCAGACTCGATGCGCAAGTCAAGATTCGCGGTTTGCGCATCGAACTAGGCGAGATTCATACTCACCTTATTGATATAACGGGTGCTTCAGAAGCGTTTGTCTCAGTTGTTGGTAACGATGAAGGCAACGGCTCTATTATTGCTTACCTCTGTCAGTCAGAGCTATCTGACCAAAACGCCATTAGTCAGAAATTGGCTGAGTTTTTACCTCGCTACATGCTTCCTCAATCATATTTCCATTTAGACCGTTTACCTTTAACGGCGAACAACAAAGTAGACATTGAAGCACTGCCCACGCCTAACACGGAACAAAAAACAAGCCGCGCCCAGCCCGCCAGCGCGACAGAAGAAAAAATGCTTGAAATATGGAAGCGGATTTTGGCTCAACCAAATCTATCCGTAAACGATGACCTATTTCGCTTTGGCGCAAACTCGCTAGCCATTAGCAGAGCGTCAGCACAGATTCAGAAACACCTAAGCAAGCATCTCGATATTAAAACGCTTTTTGCTACACCTACAGTGCGCGAACAAAGTCGCCTTTTAGACAAAAAAGCAGATGAATCTGACGTTAGCGACATTCAGCCCGCCAATGACTTAACGGCATTCCCCGCCACGCCGATGCAAGAAGGCCTATTCACTCAATCTCAAATGTTGCCGGAAAGCACTGCATACAATATGCCTTTGGCTCTCAGATTAAGTGGCAATGTTTCACCTGATCATATTGAACAGTCTTTTAAAGGTGTCATGAAAAGGCATCCTATCCTCTGTTCTCGCTTTAAATACAACGCAAGCACACTATTTCAGGAAGTCGTCGAGCCAACAGTTCATGCTGAATGGTTTGATAGTGGCACTTTGTTATCAGATTGTTGGCGTTCATTTGTCAGGCCGTTTGATCTAACTACGGGGCCGTTGTTTCGCCTTGGGATTATTCCTGAGCAAACGAGTCATATTCTTCTCCTAGACATACACCACATTGCCAGTGATGGCGTGTCTCTCATTATTATTCTCAATGAGCTTTTAAAGGTGCTATCTGGCGAAGATGAGCAACTAGCCACGCCAGAGGTTTGTTTTGGTGATTATGCACATTGGTTAACGACCGAAAGCCAACAAAACAAGCTAAAAGAACAGGCTGAATTTTGGGAAAAAGAAATCAAGTCTTTACCGCCAAGACTTGATTTCATTACTGACCACCCTAGACCGGAAACGCCTTCATTTAAAGGCGCTCAGGTACGGATTTCACTTGGCAATACTGTATCCAATGAAATAGATGAACTCGCTAATGCCAGTTTCTCTGCAAACACGATCCTTTTTACCGCTTTCCACTTAGTACTGGCTAAATACAGTCAACAAATCGAATTTTCTTCATCCATTCTCTGCGCAGGAAGAACACAACATCAAACGGAAAATATGGTAGGAATGTTTAACAACTTTCTTCCTATTGCTTTCCATTGTGAACCTAACCAGAGCATTCAAGAGCTTCTTTGTGCACAGCACACACGTTTAATCAGTGTGTTGAACAACCAATCATACCCTTTTCACGAAATGGTTAATCAATGGGCAGACCAAGAGCCGGGTAGAAATCCAATTTTTGATAGCATGTTTATTTTCCACAACCAATTCGCTCAGGCTGAAACCATTGCGTTGAATGGGCTGACACTTGAGAATTTAAATGTTCCATCAAATAACGCCAAACTCGACATAAAGCTAGATATCTATCCGTCTGTTGATAACGGCTACCAAGCGATATTTGAATTCAGCACTGACCTTTTTGAAATACAAACGATTGAAGTAATGGCGAACCATTTTGAACATGTGGTTCGAAATATGCTCGCTAACCCACTGACGCTCGTCAATGACATTGCGCTCACTACAACGGATGAATCAAATTACATTTTGTCCGAGTTCAATGACACGCAAACAGCCAGCAGTTCACTTCTATCACTCAAAGAAAGGTTTGAAGATCTCGTTGAAGCTCAACCTGGCGCAATAGCCATTTCATCGAAAGACAGTGCACTCACCTGGGCGGCTTTTAACAGAAAAGTAAACCGTATGGCTCACTATCTTATTGAATCAGGTGTTGGGCCAGAATCCATTGTTGCCATTCAAATGCCTCGAAGCATAGATATGATGGTGACACTGTTCGCTATCACCAAGGCTGGCGGCGCTTGGCTCCCAATTAGTGTCGACAACCCGGAAAAAAGAACGCATTACATACTTGAGGATTGTGGAGCAAGTCTTCACCTCCATGGTGAGAAACCCGCCAACAATGCGCTTTGTCAGTCTGTTGATGTGACGACATTAGACACCTCTCGCTATAGCACCGACAACCCCAAAACGGCTCATTCACCGACGAATCTAGCATATGTGATTTACACCTCAGGCAGCACTGGTGAGCCTAAGGGTGTTCTGATTGAACACCATTCCTTGGTCAACCGACTTGAATGGATGCAGAAAAAGTACCCATTGTTTAAATCTGACATTGTTTTGCAAAAAACGCCCTACACATTTGATGTATCGGTTTGGGAACTCATTTGGTGGTCATTCACGGGGGCAAGCCTTCACCTTCTTGGCCACGGAGAAGAGAAGGAGCCATCAAAGATTCTTTCCGTCGTTGGGGAGCAGGGTATTACCTGCATGCATTTTGTTCCCTCGATGCTGTCTGCGTTTTTAACGGCTCTAACACCGAAAGACGCCAAGAAGATGAAGAACCTTAAGCAGGTTTTTGCAAGTGGAGAGGCGCTCACTTACCAACAAGCCCGTATGTTCCAAACCCAGCTTCAAGAAACCAATGGAACGAAACTTCACAATCTATATGGCCCTACAGAAGCCACAATCGACGTGTCCTACTTCGATTGTTCAGTTGCCAATTTGCCCAACCCGATTCCGATTGGAAAGCCTATTGATAACACCACATTACTTATTTTGGATCTTCATGGTCAGCCCTGCCCCATTGGTATTGCGGGCGAACTCTTTATTGGAGGGGTAAACCTTGCTCGCGGTTATCTCAACAAGAAGAAACTGACCGCTGAGCGATTTATAAACAACCCGTTTGGTGAGGGGCGTCTTTACAAAACAGGCGACAAGGCTCGCTGGAAACACTGCGGAAATATTGAATATTTAGGGAGACTAGATCAACAAATAAAAATCAGAGGCCAACGTATCGAAACAGGCGAAATTGAGCATGAGCTCGCTAAAGTCACGTCGGCTTGCCATGTCGGGACATACCTTGATAACAACGATGAAATATCGCTAGCCGCTTGGGTCGTTCCAATCGATGAAGAAAACGATCATATTTGCGCACAACTACGCCAACATGTTCTTGATGCATTACCGTCATACATGGTGCCTTCTATATTCGTTTTAATGAAAGACATGCCTTTAACGGCAAACGGTAAGCTGGATCGTAACGCGCTTCCAAAGCCCGAAGCAAAAACACGTTATTCTGCGCCACAAAATGATACAGAGCTTCGGTTAGCAAACATCGTAGAAGGCATTCTCAAGCGAGACAACGTTAGTCGAGATGATAATTTCTTCTTAATTGGCGGTCATTCTCTATCCGCAACACGACTAATGGCTAACATGCGTGAACAGTGGAACGTTGATCTTCCCCTGCGTGATATTTTTGCTTCCCCCCTTATTAAAGAGCTTGCGTTAATAATATCAAATAGCGCTCCATCCGCTTATTCAAACCCTGTTACAAAAACAGAAAACACCCATAAACCGTTGTCATTTGGGCAACATCGCATGTGGCTTATCGACAAAATCGACCATACAAAAGGTCGTTACAATATTCATACAAATTTGCACATCCAAGGCTCGATTGATTATCTGGCGCTTGAGAAAGCGATCAATATAACCATCATGCGCCATGAAATCATTAGAACGACCTACTCTTCTGATGGTCATTCGGTGAGTACTTCGGTATCCCAGAATGTGGACCTCGACATTGTGCATTTCGACCACCAGGAACTTTCTATAACCGAGAAAAAATCTGCATTAGCTTCGCTTACTCAAGAAATGAGTCATTTCCCATTCGATTTGAGCAAAGACTTGCTGCTGCGCGCTCATCTCATAAAGCAAGATGCCAACAATCATATTTTGCTACTCACCATGCACCACATTGCGTCTGATGGCTGGTCTCTTGGGGTACTAACTCATGAACTTAGTACCTTGTATCAAGACTTAACAAGCGGCAATTCCCCTTCCCTGCCCCCTATGGATATTCAATATTCAGACTATGCAACATGGCAGCGAGATTTTGAAAAAACAGACGCTTTTCAGCAGCAGAAACTTTTTTGGACGAGTGCGCTGGAAGGGCTCCCTGAATGCCACCAACTGCCGTTGGACTGCCATAGACCCGCGATTCAATCGTACAAAGGCGCTAGGACTACACAATACCTGAGTCCATCGTTAACAAGCGCACTTAAATCGCTCTCAATGGAGACAGGAACAACGCTATTCATGGTTTTTCAAACTGCATTTAGCCTGTTCCTCAGCAAATATTCTAACGAGTCTGACATTGTCATGGGAACGCCTATTGCTAATAGAGAGCAACCCGGCATTGATTCACTAATTGGTTTTTTCGTTAACACTCTGATTGTACGCTCGAACATCAATCAATCCGATTCTTTCGAAAACCAGCTACAACAGAATCGAAGTCACTTGCTTGCTGCGTATGCTCACCAACAGTATCCGTTCGAACAGCTTGTCGAGGAGTTGTCCCCAACACGTAACCTCAGCCATCATCCCCTGTTTCAAATCATGCTAGTTATGCAAAATCAGGATATTTCGATCCCGACTATCGCTGGCTTAGAGATTAAACCACTAGATGTCACTCCCAATACCGCTAAATTTGATCTCTTGCTAGACATTGCGGAAACCGAAGACAGCCTGAGACTCCACTGGGATTTCGACGCTGATCTGTTTACACGCGAAACCCTACAACAGATGACTACGCGCTTTGAGAATCTGTTGCACTCAATCGTCGCGCATCGCGAAAAACCTCAATGTTTACTGAGCCTTATTAGCCAAGAAGAACAAATAGAAATAGCGCATGAAGCAAGATCGTCGACAGTTTTGAGTCATCTTTCGACCGATACGATTGTGACGCGTTTTGAAGCCATGGCACTGAGGTATCCCGAGAATACGGCTATTTCGTATCAAGGGAACGAATGGAATTACCAATCCCTCAATGAACGCGCTAATCGACTTGCACACCTTTTAAAAGCCAGAGGTGCCAAGGAAGAAGTGAAAATAGTACTCGTCGCAGAACCTTGTTTCGAAATGCTAGTCGCCATTCTCGCCATCCTAAAAACAGGCGCGGCCTATGTACCCGTTGACCCAAACTCCCCACAAAAACGGGTGCAACATATTCTTTCTGATTGCGGCGCAACGATATTGGTCACAGCAACAAGTCACGATGTCTTGCCAGCAGAAAGTGGCGCGTTAAATCTATTTTCCGAAAACACGCAACAGGCACTTCAAAACCAGCCTACTACGTTTTGTTCTCAGGTTAGCCATAACAACTTGGCTTATATCATTTATACGTCTGGCTCTACCGGTATTCCGAAGGGTGTTCAGGTTGAACACCGCCAAGTTGTTCGACTTTTTGACACCACCGAGGCCAAATTTGGTTTTACTGACAACGATGTGTGGACGCTCTTCCATAGTTTTGCTTTCGATTTCTCCGTTTGGGAAATCTGGGGAGCATTGCTTCATGGTGGAAAACTAGTCGTTGTGCCACCGCTGGTAGCAAGATCTCCAAATGATTTTTGTCAGTTACTAAGCAAAGAAAAAGTCACCGTTCTCAACCAAACACCTAGCGCTTTCTATCAGCTTTCTGAAATGGAAAAGAAAACCAATCATCCACTGACACTGCGTTACGTGATTTTTGGTGGAGAGGCATTGACGTTTAGTGCACTTCAATCATGGATTGAAAGGCACCCTCTCAATCAAACGGCGTTAATCAACATGTACGGCATCACTGAAACGACCGTACACGTTACTTATAAGTCCTTAACCGCGTCAGACATTCACAATGCACACCGAAGCCTGATTGGACAGCCTATTGATGACCTCTATATCTATATCATGGGCGAGGCCAATACTATTCAGCCGGTCGGTATTGCTGGGGAAATGTACATAGGCGGTGCTGGCATTACCAGAGGCTATTTAAACAGGGATAGTTTGAACAGAGAGCGTTTTGTCGAAGACTCCTTTTCACCCGACCAGACACTTTATCGCTCAGGCGACATTGCGCGCAAATTGCCCAACGGAGAGATTGAATATCTCGGACGCGGAGACGAACAAGTAAAAGTTCGAGGTTTCCGCATCGAATTGGGCGAGATAGAACATCAATTGCAAGCCATCGACGATATTTCTGAAGCCGTTGTTGTTCCACATGGTCAGTCATTGGCTGCATTCGTCGTATCTTCATCATCAAGAACGCTGAATGAATACCGCGCCTTGCTTGAACAGCACCTCCCTAACTACATGATACCTTGCAGTGTGACAGAAATTGACCATATTCCCCTGACAACTAACGGAAAAACAAACAGAGAAGAACTTCTCAACCGACAAGCTCCCGTGATGACGGGGAGTAAGCATACAAATGCTCAAACCGATACAGAGCGAAAGTTACTCGACATATGGGAGACGCTGCTCGGTGCAACCCGTATTAGCGTCACAGACAATTTCTTTGATATTGGTGCTAACTCTTTATTGATCGTTCAGGCACACGCCAAGATTGAATCGACCTTTGCAGGCTCTATTCGAGTAACAGATCTATTCAACCACACCACAATTCGAAAACTTGGCCAGTTGATAGACGCCAACAATACCCACATTCAAATCCAACCAACACGGCTTCCAGATTCGTTCTTTTCACCAAGAACTGGGCGATCAATGGTCACACTAAAAGCGTCCTACGACATACACACATGGGCAAAATTCATTGCTGCTATGCAACGTTGCGACACCCCTGTTCTTCATGGGCAGGTAGCCATTTTTGCCTACCTCATTGCCCAAGTGAATAAATGCCACGATGTTAACTTTACCTTCGCTGCGAAAGATGGATTGATCTCGCCGTTCTCGATAGACCTGTCGAATGCAAAGTCAATTTCGGAAATGGTTGCCAGCACCCAAGCTACGTTGGTGGACGCAGAGAAGTCTCCAAACATCAGCACGTCCGGACATATTGACAATAAACACACTCAAATTATTGTTCGAAGCCAGGAAGATAGCCTAAAGCAAGACGTAGAGCAGCATTTTGATTTAATGCTCTCACTACCAGAAGGTGGTGGTGCAAATGAACTGAGGTTACACGTTAATACAGGCACGCTACGAAAAGACCAAATCAACACACTACTTGCTATGTACTTAAAGCTTTTTGCTTACGTTACCCACGAGCTAACGGAGTGAATATGATGCTAAGCAACAGAGTGATTGTAAGTGTGGGGCTTCTCTCTTCTCAAACCGCGACCGGAAGTTTGTCCTTTGCCATCAGTTTGTACCTGTTGGACATAACAAAATCCGTCTCTCTATTTTCGCTAGCTGTCGCACTGTCTTTTGTTCCTTCAGTGGTAATCAGTCTGCTTAGCGGGGTTTGGGTGGACCGATGGGCAAAGAAACGGGTAATTTGCCTTAGTGATCTCTTCACAGGGCTTTTTACCATTGGCTTTGTACTCACGGTAGATTGGAGTACTACGCTAAACGCGCTTCTTTTTTATATCGTCATCATTGCAGCTATTCAGTCTTTGCTAAACCTGAGCTTTAATGCTGCTCTTCCCGAACTATTTGCTGAACAAGAACTTCCTGCGGCAAATGGGCTCATCCAATCGGTAACAGCCGTTACACGCATTGTTGCGCCAATCACTGGCGCCTTACTTTATGGATATGTAGACCTCTTCACAATCTTCTGTTTATCGGGCGCAACATATTTCGCTTCATCCGCGATCCAGACACAACTTCAAATAAAGAAACAGGTCAATAAAACACCTGCTGATGAAATCAGTTATTTTTCTGCACAAAAAGAAGTGTTTTCATATATCAAGGAACATCGCTCCATTCGTTTTTTCTTACTTTATGAAGTTCTACTCAACAGTATCTACCTTCCATTTATTCTTGTCATGATGCCGTTTGTTACTTACCAAGTTTGGGGCGTTTCACCATTTCAACTGTCGCTGATTGAAGCATCCATTGCTATCGGTACTATTTTGGGCGCGGTAATAGCAAGCAGGACATGGATGCAAAAGCGACTAATACGCTACTTCTGTCTATTGCTGATACCACAATCAATGATACTTATGGTGTGGGGATACCCATTTTCTGAAGAAAACAACACCATAAACATAACCGCAGTATTCTCAGGACTGCTTTTAATCCTAGCGATCCTAAATACCATTCAAAACATACCTGTACTATCACAATTCCAACGAACGGTACCACAACACATGCTTGGCCGCCTTTTCGGGATATTTTTTGCATTCTTAAATCTGGCCGTTCCTGCAGGAGTTTGGATTTTAGGCAGCATGTTATCAAGAGAGAATTGGCAACAATTCATTATGTTTGGATCCGTCTTTATGATCGGAATATCTCTACTTGGAAATAAGAACAAAAGTTTTAGATCTTTTGTTAATGAAAACCTTAGCAATACCACCGTGAAAGTAACGGTATAAACATATTTAAAAACGTGAATCAAAAGGAACTGTATGAACAACCATATGGAAGCAGAAGCGGCGCCTAGAGACGTGCCGTCGGCGTTCAAAAAGATCTTGAGATCTGTCAGTTGGACTGCCGTACATTCAATTATATATTTCGGCGTACTCATACCGCTAATTATGCTTTGGTATAAGGTAATGGGAAACCACGCCCAATATGGTGAGTGGTTTAATAATAATGGCATTGTCATGATTGTCGTCAATGACATCATCCAGATAACCCTTTTTTACGGTTTCATCCGTATAGCGAAGAAGGAAAACCTGTTCAAGCGATGCAATTTTGTGCGTATTGAACCAACCAAAATATACTTAATCATAGCGCTTAGCTTAGCTGCTGCAGTCTTTACACATACGCTTTTCGCATTGCCCTACCTAAAGAGCAATTTTGGTGGGTATGAGTCCGTAATGGCATTTTTGGTCGATACGCCAAGCGGGTGGTCATTCTTACTTTTCTTATTAATTGGTTCTTTTTATAAGGAAATATTTTTCCGCGGTTTATTGTTCAACGAACTGCGCAGAGGGCTATACCTCCCAGTATGTTATTTGCTGCTTTGTGTCATCTATACCTACTACTTCGAACTCATGCGCGATGTTCCACTTATGCTATACGCAGCAGTGGGAACATGCTTATTCACGACGCTTTATCTCTGGACTCGTTCAATGTATTCAGCGGTCATCATGCAGGTGCTTTCCACCGGTGGTATTTACGTGCTGCGCCACAATGCCATGATTGAGCAATATCATAACGGTTACCACAACACCCTACTGGTCTTTACGTTCTCAATCATCATTTTCTGTTTATTCAAACTCCGTGCTCTTTGCCAAACCCCATCGGCATATGAACACGAAGATTTCAAAAAATACGCTAAACAATAAAGGTTATTACTATGAGTATGGATACTACAATTGCGTCGACACGCATGGAAGAAAAGACGCAAACAGCATGGGGGAAGGTTATTGGCCTAACCTTAGGCTATCTTGCGGTTTATGTTGGTTTGGGATACGCGCTGATATTCCTTTTATTCGATGTTTTACTCGATGTAAAACCTCTGCAAGAGGCATTCTACAATCTACCTCTTTTAACAGCACTGCTCTATTTTACTTTGTGTGTCATTCTTTCCGACTTATTCTTTCGAGTAAGAGGCAAGAGCCTCATTCAAGCTTGTCAGTTTAGAAAAATTGATAAAACCACCATATTCCTGACGGTTTTCGTTGCCGTTTGTATGTCTATATTCACAGTCACTGTCGTCAACTTTAGTAGTGTAAAAGCAACGCTTCCCGAGCTAGATAATTACATGGCTTGGATCATGGACAAAGAAGCTGCCCCACTATTCCTACTTTTCTCTTTGGCAATAATAGTGCCTTTCGTGGAAGAAATCGTTTTTCGCGGCGCCGTATACAATGACTTGAAAGATTACAGCAACATCACCGTTGCGATTCTTCTGCAAGCATTAGTTTATGCCGTGATGCAATTTGAGCTCATTGTTGGGATATATTCTTTTGTATCTTCCGTGTTCTACATCATGGTCTATATCTGGTTCCGCTCTCTGTGGGCATCAATTCTAATACAAGCATCAAGCCTAGTCTGCGTTATAAGCTGGAGACGCTTTGGACTCAAAGATCAACTTGTCACTTGGGGTGATGACATTATGTACCTCGTGGCGGCACTGGCATTCACATTAATGATTACTGGCTATTTTTTCCTATGGAAACACTACAAGCGTAAATATGCATAACATCTGGCTTTAAAAATAGCACTCCCCCTAGGATAAGTTGTCACTAAAGGTTTTAAAATGGACTTAAATATCATCGACCAAATTGGCTTTTCAAACGAATCGTCTGACCATATTGAAGAAGTGAACAGCAACGATATTGCTGTTATAGGCATTGAAGTGAATTTGCCGGCTTGCAGCAATAAGTATGACTTTTGGTCAATGCTGAAATCAGAAGAACATGGTGTATCGACGTTTCCCTCTGATCGCCAAGTTGACACCGATGCATACATGCGATTTAAGCATCCAAACCTTTCTCCGGCTTATCGAACTGGGGGGTATCTTGATAGTGTCGATAAATTTGACCCCGCCTTCTTTGGCATGTCTCCAAAAGAAGCGGCCCTTACGGATCCCCATCAAAAACTGTTTCTACAGACTGCTTACCATGCTATCGAAGACGCTGGTTACACAGGAAAAATTCAAGATTCTGAAACAGGCATTTATCTCGGGTACGCCCATGATGCACTCTATCGACAATATATTGATGATGTCGCTCCAGAGCATAAAGCGTCGTCAACGTTAGGTAACCTTGCCTCAATGACAGCTAGCCGTCTTGCATATTTACTTAATCTGCAAGGGCCATCAATGGTCGTCGATACCGCATGCTCATCGTCTTTAACTGCTTTGCATCTAGCCTGTCAGGGGCTACGTAATGGTGATTGCGAAACCGCTATTGTCGGTGCCGTCAACTTAATGCTGTTACCCATTGAAACCGGTGACAAAATTGGTATCGAGTCAGTGGACGGTTTTACCCGCACTTTTTCAGATGACAGCTCAGGGACAGGGCTTGGAGAAGGTGTCATAGCATTGCTGCTTAAGCCGCTCACACACGCTATTGATGACAAAGATAACATTTGGGGTGTTATCAAAGGCAGCGCTATAAACCAAGATGGCCGCTCCGCAGGCATCTCTGCTCCCAATGGTGACGCACAGCAAAAGGTATTGGCAAAAGCCTGGAGAAATGCGGGTATTGACCCTCGAAACCTCAGCTACATGGAGGCACACGGAACGGGAACAAAGCTAGGAGACCCCATTGAAGTGTCTGCTATCAATGCCGCTTTTCGTCAGTTTACATCGGACACCGGTTTTTGCCCTATCGGCTCAGCAAAAACAAACTTAGGGCACCTTGATTCTGCGGCAGGCTTGCTGGGCATAGTTAAGACGCTGCTATGCCTAAAAAACAACCTTATCGTCCCTTCTCTATTTTTTAACGCCCCTAATCCAGCCATCAGCTTTGATGGAGCAGTCAGCGTAGCGACAAGCAAACAAAAGTGGGAGGGAGAAAATAGACTTGCTGGTGTCAGTGCCTTTGGTTTAAGTGGCACAAACTGTCACGTTGTACTTGAATCTGCGCCAATTCTAGACGCTTCCATCGATGATCAGCTAGCGCAATATCCATTTTTCCTTTCAGCAAAAACACCTTATGCACTGACATTATTGATACACAAAACTATCGAATGGTTAAAGCAATCACCTCGTTGTTTTAGCCAAGACCTTAGCTACACAAGCATCGCTGGTCGTGCTCATTTTGATTTCCGTATCGCAGTGAACTTTACCGACGCTACGTCGCTCATTACTGAACTGGAAAAGGCTATCAATGATAATAATGCCATCGACATTAATAACGTTGATGACGTTGACAGCCGATCTCAAGAAACCAATATCACCACAAACTTTTTAGCGGGTAAAACGTCCTTCAATGCGTCTGAGATTCCCTTTTCAGGACACCGCATTTCCATGCCAGGTTACGCTTTCGAACCTCAACGTTGTTGGACGCCGGTACCAGAGAGTTCTGCAGATACCATAGAAACACCTCCAACTCTCGAACCTGAAGTTTCTTCCATTGTTCTTCCTGAAGTAGAGCTTGAAGGTCAGTATGTGTCGGATACTGCGCAAATTGTCGCGAACATTTGGGGCTACACATTAGATATAGACACACTGTCTCCAGACGATGATTACTACTTGCTTGGGGGAGACTCCATTTTTGCTCTGGATGTCCAACAACTCGTCAATAGTGAGCTCAATGTGAGTATTGAGCTTCATGAACTACTTGAACACAGTGTCCTCTCTGCATTCACACAACTCGTTGAATCAAGACTCCACTCCGAAATCACAAACAGCCATTTACCTGCTTCGCATGACAACGAGATTTCACCGTTGAAATCACCACTTTCATTCGCCCAGAAACGACTTTGGTTTCTTGAACAGCTAGAAGATCTGGGATCTGCACTCAATCTGCCAACGGCACTTGAGATAAAAGGCAATTTGAATGTTGAATCGTTAACGAAAGCAATAGACCTAATTGCTCAACGCCATTCAGCACTTCGCGCGCGCTTCTCCACAGATGACAACGAAGTCACACAATCTTTTGATGCTTCTCTTTCTTGTTTTGAACAACGCTTTATAGCTGAAAACGATCTCTCCTCGACGCTTGAGGGCTTAGCCAACCAGCGCTTTTTACTAACAGAAGGCAAGCTGTTCAAAGTTAGCCTCGTTACGCTGTCAGAAACACGCCATATCTTGCTCATTAACTGCCACCACATCATTGCAGATGGATGGTCGATTTCACTTATCATTCGAGAGTTAAGTGAAGGATATGCACGCATAGAATCCGGAACAACACCGAGTGTTCAGCCACCGCGCGCATTCTCTGATTATGCCTTTTCCCAACAAGAGGTAGTGGCAAATTCAGAAGAAGATGCTTTCTGGTGTAACTACCTAAGCAATTTACCCACAACACCTTGGCTACCCACTGATTTCCCTCGACCAGAAAAACAAAGTCACGCTGGCGCCTCTTTTGAACTGGCACTAAGCAATACGCTGAGTACACAAGTAAAACAATGGAGCAGAGAGCAAGGACTAACACTTTATATGTCTCTCAAAGCCGCATTTGATATTACGCTGGCTTTGTATAGTGGACACTATGACATCGTTGTTGGGACACCCGTGTCCGGCAGGGAAAGTAATAAAGGGGAAGATTGGCGACAAACAGTAGGTCTATTTATCAATAACTTGGTTTTGAGAAGCCAAGTATTGCCTGAGAAAACCGTCTCGACATTGGTAGCTGAAGTCAAACAGGACTGCTTAAGAAGCTTTGCACACCAAGCTATGCCATTTGAACGCCTGGTTGAGCTCCTTCAACCTGACCGTGACCTTTCTTCAAGTCCGCTTTTCCAAGTGATGTTTGCCCTACAAAATGCACCTGTCGACACTGTCGAATTGAATGCTTTAACGTTGCGGATTTTGCCTCCCCTCAAACAAGCGAGCCAATATGATCTCACTTTGAATCTGTTTGACGCCAATGACGGCATTGCCGGTGCATTTGAATATTGTAGCGATCTTTACACGAAAGAATCCGTCGAAAGCCTATCCACATTATACCTTGATGTCCTTGTGGCGATGGTCAACAACGCAGACAGGAAAATCAGTGACCTTCTTGAAAATCAAACTAACGACGTGACAAAACAGCCTGAAAACACATCTGATTGGCTCAGCGCTATTTCATCGATTCGCGAGATGCTACCCGAAGCCGTCGCCTTCGAATATAACGATAAAGCAGTAACGTATAGAGAGTTTACCGACAACGCGCAGCAACTCGCTCATACACTCACAGACCACAACTGTGATCTATCAATGGTCGCGGTGGCGGCACGAACGCCTGAAGAACTCGCTACTGCGACTCTTGCCAGTTTCATGGCGGGAGGATCGGTTTTGGTACTCGATGGCGAAAACTCACATGCTTACCTAACCACGATGATTGAACAATCTGGCGCCACAGTCGCCATCGTTCCGACCCCATTAGAAACGCTAGATACCATACCTCAATTCACATACGGCGACCGTCGTATCCTATCGAAAAACACACCTGTTTCGTCACATGACCGATGTGGTGATATTTACCTTTGGGATGGCAAGGCGAAGACCCTTCAGTGTGTCAGTAGACAGAAAATTGCGAGTTGGCTAAATCACCTCAAACAAGAGCTCCCTCTTCAATCAGAAGAGCGCTGGGCAACCTCTGCGCATGATTCTATTGCTCAACTCATTGTTGATGCTTTTTACCCAACGTCTCAAGGAGGAAAAGTAACACGTCTCGACGTGGCATCCACGCTCCCTAAAAGGAATATAGAGGCTTCACTAAAAAGCGCATTGACGTTGGATCTGCCAGCTCACATGATCCCATCAAGTATTATTTCGTTAGCTAGCTTTCCAACCACGCCCAATGGAAAAATAGATCGCAAAGCTCTCCCTGCACAAAACGCATTCAAAACAGAGTCTTCTCAAGAACATGACGTATCTGAGGATATTGCAGTCTGGGTTGACATTCTTCGAGATGCGCCAATGCTTCATAGTATTCCTCTCGATGGCACCAGAACTGCGGATTCCTTCAACCGCCAAAGCCAACTTTCATGCATGCCTCCCAGCACACATGAAGGCCTAAGGTTACTGTCCCAAAGTAACGACATAGAGAACCACTGGCTGGCGCTATCGTTACTCACTGCCGCTATATCTTATCGTGGCTATGAAGCGACGCTGGTCATTAACATATGCCATAACGATAAAAGAAAGCCTGTTGTTATTCCGTTCGATACAAACCAGACGATCTTGTCACTCGCGTTCGATCTTAAGCGCTTGTGGGAGTCACTGCCGTCATGGAGCGCTGTTAAATACAACGATGAAATGATGCTCTCTACAGCCATATTCAACCCAGTTTACCAAATTGAGTTTGGCTCAACCGTCAGTGAAGAACCGACTGATATTGCTTTGCAATACGATGACAATGACAATTTATATTGGCATTACAACTCAACCGTTTTTACTAGCACGACAATCGGTCTTCTTGATGCCGCTTTTGAACAGTTAGCCAGTGAGTTCATCGCTCACCCCGCTCAATCGCCAAGCAAATATTGTCTGGTCGATCAGAAAAGCGTCGAGTATTTGCAGAATTGGAATCCTCAAATCGAACCTGAGGCCAGCAATGGGCAGCTAATCTCGCTTTTTGAAAATGCCGTTAATCAATTTACGTCTAAAACCGCATCGAAATTCATTGCTAATGATGGGGATATCAAGAACCGCAGTTTCGCAGACCTCGATCAGCAGTCGGATACCTTAGCAAAACACCTTGTTGAATCAGGCGTAAACAAAGGTGATTTGATTGCGCTTTATCTCCCACACTCTGACTCGCTCTTAATTGCCCTATTGGGAATACTCAAATCTGGCGCAGCATATGTACCACTAGACCCTTCGCATCCCGCGGCTAGAAACACCGGTATACTGAAGGACACTGAGTGCAAATGGATAGTGACAGATTCTGTCTTACGCACACAACTCCCCAACACCCTTGCTCATCCTGTGTGTATCGATGCCTTACCCGCAATTAAACATGACACCTTGTTGCCATCGATCTTGCCCAACGACACTGCTTACGTCATTTTCACCTCAGGCTCTACAGGTAAACCCAAAGGGGTGATCATCAGCCACGGTGCTGCTTTCAATTTTATTAATGGCATGCATGACTCTTTACCGACAGCCCTCAGAACACATTGGTTATGGCTAACCACTGTGAGCTTCGATATCGCATTATACGAATGGCTCGGATGTCTAAGCCTTGGTCAATGTTGTGTGGTCCCTTGTAGCGAGATCATCGCAGACGCACGTCGCATCAACACATTAGTGTCTGATCAGCACATTGACCTCATACAAACAACGCCATCGAGATGGAAACTATTACTGGATAATGAGCTGCCAAAAAGTGGATCTTTATTAGCACTTTGCGGCGGCGAAGCATTGCCAGAGCAAACGAAAGATCGCCTTGTCACTCATTTTGATGAGGTATGGAATTGCTATGGCCCCACTGAAGCAACGGTATGGTCATTATTAGCAAAATGCTCGCTGAATGAGCCAGTGTCACTGGGGCAGAATTTACCAGGATACCAACACTTCATCCTGTCTCAAGAAGGTCAAATACTGCCTTATGGCGCTGTGGGTGAACTATGTATCGGCGGCGTTAGTCTTGCTGAAGGCTACCTGAATCGTCCAGACCTGACGTCAAAACAATTTGTGAATTCAGAGGCCGGATATGTGTATCGCACGGGCGATCTCGCCACATTAAATTACGATGAATCAATGATTTACATTGGGCGAATTGACGATCAAATTAAACTACGAGGTCACCGCATAGAACTGGGTGAAATTGCCAACAATCTTAAAGCACAAGACGAAGTGTCCGATGCCATTGTCATCGCCCGTGATGATCGACTCATCGCATATGTGGTATCAAATACAGCAGAGTTACCAGACCCATTGGATCCAATTGCACTTGATTCAACGTCATGGGTTCACCTAAGCAAGAAACAAGTGAATGCTAGTGATTCAATCCGTTGCAATAAAGACACTGCAACTTATTCCCTGCTTGTATCCGGTGACCTTATCGAGTCATCATCCTTGCAAAAACTCGACGCTTCGCAGCATGTCACGATGCTACACAACGTGACACTGGGAGCATTCGATGGGTTCATTCACGCCAATACTCGACATGACTTAGGTTGGAAATTCCTGCCGCTTGGCTCGCCTTTGTCTTCTGACATCACAACAAAGAATGCCACCAAAGGCCAAGGGGTCAGTGTTACTTCTGTAGGTTTTGGCGGCGAGGAAAAACCACAGATATTGGTCCGCGGCGACACACTTCGTCCTGTGTTATCTCAACCCTATATCACACACTACCAAACACAACATTCAGCCTTGCTTGAAAAATCTCTTCTTGGCATCAAAAATGTGACAGTGTCACTTGTGGCGCGTAATGAAGACAACACCCTCATTGCTTTCTTTGCTGCATCATCCGAACATATCAATACAGCGTCGGTACAAAAAATACTGGAACGCAAATTTCCAAGGCAAGACCTTCCAACCGCTATCTACATGTTGAGCGAGGAAACTATTCATCGCTACTGCCATTCGCCTTCAACGCTACTTGAAAGAGCGGTGGCACAAAGACAGCTAACGGATACAGAATTAGCGCTCAAAACAATATGGCAAGATGTACTAAATATCGAAGAGGTTGGCCTTTCTGACAACTTCTTTACCGTCGGTGGGCATTCTTTACTGGCAGCAAAAATCATCACCAGAGTTGAAGAAACGTTCAACCTTAGACTGCCCCTAAAAACCGTGTTCACACACTCAACGTTGGCACTATTTTCTTCAGAAATTGAACAAAGTACTCGCAACGTTGCGGATGTCGACAAACCTGTCACTCCCGTGTCGCGAAACCAGCTTCTACCCCTTTCATTGACTCAGCAACGATTGTGGTTGATAGAACAAATCGGTGAGCAATCAGCCGGATACAATGTATACGATGGCTACGTTCTCGAGGGTAACCTGGACAACGTCGCATTAAATGATGCTTTCACAACCATTGTTTCACGCCACGAAGTGTTCCGTAGTCGCTTCCCTACGGTAGACGGTGAACCGATGTTAGTCATTCAAGACCAATTTGATCTTGAACTACGCATCGAAGATTGTGACGAATCCCAGTTAGATGGCTTATTAAAACGTGATGCTCTTGCGCCTTTCGACCTCGAGCATGGTCCACTATTCAGAGTTCGTATTTTCAAACTATCACGTGATAAGCATGTCCTTTGGATCAACATGCATCACATCATCACGGATCTATGGTCAGTCGGCTTACTGATGGACGAAGTCATTTCACTTTATACATCTAAGCTCGCAGGACACACCTTAGATCCAACGCCACCAAGACTTCAGTACGCTGACTATGCTGTCTGGCAACGTGATCATGTCAGATCAAATACCTTTAATAAGGAAGTGACATACTGGCAGAAACAATTGAAAGATCTTCCTCCATTGCTAGAGTTGCCAACTGACTACCCTCGGCCCGTTGTTCAGCGCTTCGAAGGGGAAAAGATCACCGTTCAATTGCCGTCATCTTTAACATCACGAATCAAAGCACTCAGCGAAGATCAGGGAACAACGCTGTTTAATGTCTTGCTCTCTGCATATCAAATCCTCCTGACTCGGTATGCCAATACCGACGACATTGCGGTTGCCTCACCAAATGCGGGCCGTACTCGCTATGAAGTTGAAGAAATGCTCGGTTTCTTTATCAACACACTCGTTTTACGTTCATCGGTTGACAGCAAGCAACCATTTGTTGAATTTCTACATCAAGTCAGCAATATGGCCGCTGAGGCGCAGACCAATCAAAACGTACCTTTTGAGCATTTAGTTGAAGTGCTTCAGCCCGTGAGAAATACGAGCCACCAGCCTTTGGCTCAAGTATCGATTGCCCTTCAAAATGCCGTATCTAGTAACTTAGCACTCGACAGGCTTCAACTCCCCGATCTCTCTTTGCAACCAATTGATGTTGATGCCAGTGTCACGAAGTTCGACTTAACGCTTTGGGCTTCTGAACAACAAGACAAACTGACCACTGTCTGGGAGTTCAATACTAGCCTGTTTGATCGACAGACCGTTGAAGAGATGGCATCACACTTTACCGTATTGCTTGAATCCATCGTTTCGCGCCCCGTCGAGCAAATTGGCCGCCTCGAATGGTTAACCTCGAATGAGTGGAAACGTCTAGTCCACGAGTGGAACCAAACATCTGACGAGTATGACCAACAGCAAACGCTGCATAGATATTTCGAATCACAAGTTGCTCAGCAGCCTAACGCGATTGCATTAGTCGACTGTGATGGTGATGAAATGACTTATCGGGAATTGGACGCGCGCGCAAACCAGTTGGCAAACCAGTTACGAAATCAAGGCGCAAAAACGGGCTCTCTCATCCCAGTGTGCTTAGAGCGAGATACCAATACCGTCGTCGCGGTCATGGGCATAGTGAAAGCGGGAGCCGCCTATGTACCAATAGAAATCAATTCTCCAAGATCGCGAGTTCGGAACATACTCACTCAGATTAGTCAGGCTAATGACGTTAATATCATTGTTACTTGCCAGTCCCAGTTATGTGCGTTTAGGCAAGCTAAATGGCTAGATACTCAGATTGACAGCTTCATTGTGATGGATGCATTGAATGAACACGTGCAAACTGAATTAGGCCGTTTTTCAGACACTCAAGCCATGTTCGACCATATTGCGGAAAACGCAAATGATGAAATCACCGCAGGTGGCTTTACCAGCATTTATAACGGTAAATGCTTCGCCCAGGATCAGGTAGACAGATATCGCGACCATGTCGTTAACCTATGTGAACCCTTATTGTACAAAGATGCCACAGTGCTTGAGATTGGGTGCGGTTCAGGAATCATTTCTTTTGAGCTCGCCAGCCAAGTAAAGCATTACTATGCTATCGACCCATCAGAAAAAGCACTTGCTGCAAACCGACTGAAACAAGCAAGCAATCTACCTGGCCTGAGTTTTCATCAGGGGTTTGCGCACGAATCAGTTCCCGTTGAACTGGGTAGTGTTGACGTTATCTTACTGGCTAGTACCGCTCAGTTTTTCCCTGGTTATCGCTATACAGAATCAGTCATCGATGCTCTGACACCGTTGCTTAAGCCTAATGGTAAGCTCGTATTTTGTGACCTACCTGACCTAGCGAAAAAGGGAGAGTTGGAGTCATCTATTGTTTCTTTCTCCGACAATAACCCGGATTCAATCAACAGCGCATGGCGACAGGATTTAGAAAAGCCACTGTATTTCCATTCTGAGTTTTTCGAGGAAGTTTCTCGCTCAACGGCGATCTATAAAAATCCAACCATCATTTCTCGATCAGCGTTGTTTGATGACGAACTTCAGTATCGTTTTGACGTTGTTCTTGATAGATGCACGCAACTCGCTCCGACTGACCCATTGATTACCACCCAGTGGCATCAAAAACAACAATCAGCAGACAACGAAAATAGATGTATTCCTTCTGATTCCACTGCTTATATCATATTCACGTCTGGCACCACCGGCACCCCAAAAGGTGTTGAGATGCAGCATAGAGCCGTCTACAACACGCTAAATTGGGTTAATACTTCGCAGAATGTCGACCAGCACGACAGGCTCCTTTTTGTTACTTCATTGTCATTCGACCTGTCTGTGTATGACATCTTTGGTGTACTAGGCGCAGGCGGGAGTATTCGGATTGCTTCAAATGATGAATGTAAAGATCCTGAAAAACTGGCCAATATTCTCCTTCGAGAGCCTATTACATTCTGGGACTCTTCACCGGCTTACATGAAGCAACTTATGCCGCTAATGGAAGGTCTGATATCAAAATCCGGTGCGGATAATTCACGCCTCAAGCGAGTGTTCTTCAGTGGTGACTGGATTGGTCTCGCTCTTCCTAAGCATGTTGAACGGTATTTCCCAAATGCTGCCATACTCGGACTTGGCGGCGCTACTGAAGCGGCTATATGGTCAAACTTCTACCCCATTTCGGATATCAATCCAGCGTGGGTAAGTATTCCCTACGGCAGACCAATCGCAAACGCGCAGTATTATGTGCTTGATGAACTTCTCTCTCCTTGTCCTGTTGGCGTACCAGGATACCTATACATTGGCGGGGACTGTTTAGCAAAAGGGTACTATGACGATCAAGTCATGACTGATCGAAAGTTCATTGCTAATCCATTAAGCGACACGCCTAGCGCTCGCTTATATCACACCGGAGACAGAGCCAGATGGATGCGTTCAGAGTCTGGTGTCTTAGAGTTTCTTGGGCGAGAAGATTTCCAAGTAAAACTTCGAGGTTTTCGTATTGAACTTGGCGAGATCGAATCCAAACTACTCAGTCATGAAAAGATAGAAGAGGCCTTCGTTCACCTCCGTCGAGATCCGGATGGTAAAGAAGCACTGGATTGCCTTGTCGCTTATCTGATTACATCAGCAGATGATCACGTATCAACAGATTCCCTAAGACGCTTTTTGTCGACACATTTACCTGAATATATGGTGCCGACATTCTATGTGGAACTTAGCGCTTTCCCTGTGACTTCAAACGGTAAGCTAGACCGCTCAGCACTGCCCGACCCACAAACAGAATCTAACGCGCTATCTAGCATTGTTTTACCTGAAACCGATGAAGAAACTGCGCTTTTGGTATTGTGGCAAGGCGAGTTATCTCGTCAATCAATCAGTACAAACGATGATTTTTTCCACATTGGTGGAAACAGCATCAGCGCCGTAAGGCTCATCGGTGCCATTCAGAAAACGTTCGGTCTAACCGTACCTTTACGTGTTGTTTTTGAGCATCGAACAATTCAAGCAATGAGTGCAGTGCTGGCTGAAATAAAAGCCAGCAATCAAAGCCCACGGGTTTCTCCATCAGCAATGCAAATCCCATCCGAACCGGACCGAAAATTTGCGCCACTAACTGCCGCACAGGCAGGCATCTTTTTCATCGACAGATTCGAGGAAAACTCATCGGCCTATCATATTCCAAGCTTGGTTGAGCTAACGTCATCGGCTGATATAGCGGCCTTAAAACAAGCTTTGGATGCAGTTGTTCAGAAGCACTCAATCTTAAGAACACATTTCTCCCTGAATAGTGAGCATGTACCTGTTCAAGAGATCATGGAAAAGAGAGAGGAAATTACCACTTATACAGAACACGATAATGTTGAACTGGAATCTTTAATCAGATCCCTAGCAACCAAAAAGTTTGACCTCTCACAAACCGGACCGGTTCGTTTTGCATTATTCAACAATGGAGAAACCAACCTTCTGCTAATGACTTTCCACCACATTGCCTTTGATGGTTGGTCAGCCGATATCTTCCTCAAAGATTTGGCCGTCGCCTACTCACAAGTCACAGCAGGAAAGGCAATAGACTTGAAACCTGCCGCTAATAGTTTTGCAGATTACGCAGCGTGGAATGAGAAAGAGCTTAGCAATGGACGAATGGACGTCCTCAAGCAATATTGGATACCCCAATTATCAGGCTATCAAAATCTAGCCATCCGAAATGATTACTCTCGCCCGTCAGTGTTTAACTACGACGGCATTGCGTCTTCATTCTCATTGAATACCAATGAGTCGCGAGCCTTAAGAGCATTGGCAGAGAGTCATGATGTCACGCTCTACACTGTTATGATGGCAGCCCTTTACGTGACATTGTCAAAGTTATCGGGACAAAATGATGTCGTGATAGGAACACCATCCGACAATCGAAACAACGCTGATACACAAGAGATTATTGGACTCTTCGTCAACTCCCTTCCTATTCGGCTAAGTTGCAACGAAACCCAAAGCGTATCGTCGTTATTCAACACAACAAACAAATCACTACTTGATGCAAAAGAGCATCAAGATATGTCGTTTGAAACGTTAACGCAGTTGCTTGATGTCCCAAGAGACACCTCTAGGCACCCTATTTTCCAAGTTATGTTTAGTGTGCAGTCATTTGCGACAAACAAAGATCATGCTGAAGAACTTCCATTTAGAGTCCCTTCGGGTACATCGGCGAGTTTATTCCCCAAAACAGCCAAATTTGACCTCAACATGTTCATTGATGACAGCGCTGAAGAGATTTCTGGCGAATTGACGGGGGCAGCATCACTTTATTCCACTCAAACTCTTGAGCGTATCAATGAGCTATACACTCACGTTCTTGAGCAATTTTCTTCTATTGCTGACCTGCATCTTCAGGATATAGATGGATTGACAGCCCAAGATAAGCTTTGGCTTTCGAATCACAGTAAAGGAAGCATTGTTGAGATCGACTACTCGGTGTCACTGGTGGATCTATTCGAACGAAGAGTTAATGAGTTACCCGATCACATCGCATTAAAGCAAGACAATGAAAGCGTTACCTATGCAGAGCTAAATACCCAAGCAAACAAATTAAGTCATCTTTTGGTTCAACAAGGGATCACTTCAGGCAACAGGGTCGGCATTCATTTACAACGTAGCATTTCAAGCACGATCGCTATTCTTGCTACGTTAAAGCTAGGTGCAACGTATGTACCACTGGATCCTGCTTACCCAGAAGCACGACTCAATTTTATGGCTGATGATGCATGTATAAATGTGTTATTTAGCCATAGCTCCCTTTCACCACTTCAGCTTCGTAATGGGGTAACAACCCTTCATATTGATGCGATTAATCTTGAACTACTGGCTAGCGATAACCTCAACATCACTCAAACAGATACGCCTATATATGTCCTCTATACTTCAGGCTCGACTGGCACACCTAAAGGGGTTATGGGCACTGAACGAGGCCTGTTAAATAGATTGCACTGGATGTGGTCCAAGCATCCATTCAATATTGATGACGTCAATTGCCACAAAACATCACTCAATTTCGTGGATCACGCATCGGAGCTATTTGGGTCACTTCTCAATGGTATAACCACACTTATCATTGGCAATCATGATGGCCAAGATCTCCTGAAAATGAGCACACGAATCTCGCACCACAAAGTGAATAGACTTGTGCTTGTTCCATCCTTACTGGACGCCATCCTAAGCCTGCCAGAACAGCGCCAGAGTGATTTTGATAGCATCACGTTGTGGACGTGTAGTGGAGAAACACTCACACCCAATACGGTACGCAATTTCTATCACTGTTTTCCTAATGCAACACTCTTGAATATCTACGGTTCTTCGGAAGTCGCGGCTGACGTGACGTGTTTTGATACTCGCAAAACCATCAATACCGACCGCGTACAAAAAGGCATTCCTCTTGGACAGCCTATATCCAACGTATCGACTTACATCCTAGATTCAAGCTTGAAAGATGTACCGCTAGGCGCGACCGGAGAGCTATACATTGGCGGTGATTGTTTGGCCAAGGGTTACACCCAAAAGCCATACACAGACGAGCGATTTACGGCACATGTTCAAACAGGAGATCGTCTATTTGGAACAGGCGATTTAGTCAGATGGAACACCTACGGTGAACTGGAGTTCATCGGGCGTAACGACTTTCAGGTTAAGGTTCGTGGTCACCGAATTGACTTAGCCGAAATTGAAGAAAACCTCATGCTATTCACCACGATTCAACAGTGCGTAGTGACTTGTATTCACCAAGGCGAAAACAAAACACTGGCAGCGTATATCGTTCCTGAACAAAGCGGTGGGATTTCCAGTGAAGTAATTCGCCAATCGCTGCAAAAACAGCTACCTGAATACATGATACCTACGTTCATAGACGTTCTCGACAATTTGCCACTCACTCCAAACGGGAAAATTGACAGACAAAAACTTCCTGAGCCAGTGATGACATCAATAACATCGGAGACATCTTATATTGCACCTCGATCAATGAGGGAAAAGCAATTGGCCGAAATTTGGAAAGAGATGTTTAGCCTAGACCGCATCAGTATCGACCAGAGTTTCTTTGCGCTTGGAGGAAATTCTATTTCAGCCGTTCGTCTGATGGCCATCATTGAAGAAAACCTCGGCTTGTCATTGAGTCTTCAGAATCTGTTCCAACTTCAGACCATAGAGGGGATGGCGGCTGCGTTAAATGATGAGCTTCAAGACAAAATACCATTGAGAAAAGAAACCCTAGCACCTCTTTCTTTTGCTCAAGAAAGATTGCTCTTTATTGAGCGTTTGGAGCAAGGAACGGATGCCTATCACTTACCAACCCTCCTACAACTCAACGATGACATAGAGCTTGGCATTCTTTCCAAGGCGATTAATCATGTCATCGAAAGGCATCATGTTTTAAGAACCCTATTCGTTCCTGACGAGAATGGTGTCGATTACCAAACAGTGATTGATACGCCTAATATTATCGAAAAAATCACAGTTAATGATGACAAAGATATTGAAAGTGAGGTTAAGCTCCGCATCGAAAAACCATTTAATTTTTCTAATGAATGCCCTCTTCGAGTAACGATGATCGAGCAAGAAGCTCAACAGTATCTGTTATTTGTTTTCCATCATATTGCTGTTGATGGATGGTCCACCGATGTGTTTTTGAGCGAAATGATAGCGTCTTATCAAGCATTTCAGAAAGGTACAAAACCTAAGTTACCTGCCTTACAAATACAGTATGCTGATTACGCAGCTTGGCAAAAAAATACGCTAAATGACGTCGAAATAGGCAAGCAGATATCATTCTGGAAAGGTCAACTTGATGGGGTGGAAACACTTACCCTCGCAACTGACAGAGCAAGGCCTAGCTCCATAGATTATCGGGGTAAAGACATTGCATTTACGCTAAATGAAGCGTTGTCTGAAAAACTCAGAAGTTTAGCCATCAGCAACAATACGACGCTTTACACTGTTTTGCTGGCCGGATTTGCGAATGTGCTTAGCACCCTTTCAAGCCAATCAGACTTTGTTATAGGTACACCGTCTGACAATAGAGAGAATCCACAGCTTCATAATTTAATAGGCTTTTTCGTCAACACGTTGCCACTTAGGATTTCGATTGAGCAAGATCAAAATGCTGAATCGCTGATTGAGACGCTCCATCGCACTCTCACCGACGCTAAGGCTCACCAGACGTTGCCATTTGAAAAGCTGGTCAGTTCTCTAAATGTACCTAGAGATACGTCACGGCATCCACTATTCCAAATCATGTTTAGCTTACAAACATTCGGCGCGAGTCATGATGACCATATGGACAATGATTTTGGAAGCATCATTTCGAACGGACCAATGGCGGAAACAGCGGCAAGATATGATCTAAGCCTGCAGATGGACGACAGCAATAAAGAGATCCGAGGGAGCATCAACTACGCACAAGCTTTGTTTGATCATGACACCATTGCTCACTTTAATGAGCTTTTGGAACTGTCATTTATTAATATTACAGACAATCCCGATGCACGTTTGATAGAGCAACACTTAGTCACCGAATCAGACGAACGAATTATCAATAAACAACACGGCTCTACGCAGGTTATTAGTGAGTTATCACTGCCTTCGGTCTTTGATGCCATCGTTAAAAAGCAACCTCTGGATTGTGCCGTTATCACTGACGGATATACGCTCACTTATCGAGAGTTAGATCGAAAAGCAAACCAGCTTGCAAACACGATCATTGAAAGTCTGTCGCTCGTTGAAAATCCCAGCAAACTTATCCCGTTGATACTCACCCCAGGCGTCGACATGCTTGTCAGCATCATCGCTGTCCTGAAAGCAGGATGTGCCTACGTTCCAGTGTCACCAGCATATCCGATAGATAGAATGATATACCTCCTTGAGGACACACAAGCGAGTTGCATTATCAGTCATTCTGAATGCGACAACGTATTGGCGTCACTCCAAGAGCATAAGACAACACGACCAACTGTACTAAAAGTGGATGATGATAGTGTTCTCTCTGCACCCTCAGAGGCTCCACTCGTAGCAATTAGCCCTAACGATTTGGCCTACGTTATTTATACCTCGGGCACCACCGGTCAACCCAAAGGCGTAATGGTAGAACATGGAAACATCACCAACTACCTTAACGCGGTGTCCTCTTGGATGGCTGACGTTAACAATGTCGACTTCTCAACAAATTATTGCTTTGACTTAACGGTAACCACCACGCTAATCCCGTTACTAAGCGGAAAATGTGTGTGTGTATACGATGGCGACATATTGGATGCGGTGGCTTACTCACAACACCTCTCCGACAAACATGTTGATATGGTCAAAACGACACCAAGTTTAGCCAAAGCACTATTGACGTCGAACGATGGCATTTCGCTTCAATTGCTAATACTAGGCGGTGAGGCATTAGACCCCGCAACTATATCCGCGCTCCGCCCTATCGCGAAAGTAATTGTTGATGAGTACGGGCCAACCGAAACCACCGTTGGTGCCATGATTGCGCAAGTTCATCCAAGTAAAGACCAAGGGATTGGTTTCGCCTACCCAAATACAACGCTGTTTAACCTGTCTCCATCAGGGAAAAAGCTTCCTGTTGGAGCGCGTGGCGAGCTATATATTGGAGGCTTATCCGTTGCGCGTGGTTACTTAAATCAACCAGCACTAACAGAAGAAAAATTCGTTAATGCCCCATTTGGAAAAAATGGAGAGTTAGTTAGGCTTTATCGAACCGGTGATGCTGTGTCTTGCTTTGGTGATGGTTCGCTGCGCTATATGGGACGCATAGATGAACAAGTCAAACTGCGAGGATATCGTATTGAACCCGCTGAGATCGCCGCACAAATACAGGCGATTGATGGCATTGCCGATGCTGCTGTACTCCCTGTTGGTCAACCCGCAACACATTTGATCGCCTATGTGGTTTCAACACCGGATTTCGATAGTGCTACACAGGATGTGAAACAGATACTAAGGGGGTCACTGCCAGAGTATATGATTCCTACCGCCATTATTGCATTGGAAACATTGCCTAAAACGGCGAATGGTAAACTAGACAAACATGCGCTTCCTGCCCCAGATCTTTCTGTAAACAACGAGTTCGTCGCACCACAAACGCCGACAGAAAAGTTAATTACCCCTATTTGGGCAGAACAACTCAAACTGCAGGAACGTGAATTGAGTGTTACGGCGAATTTCTTCGAGCTAGGGGGGCATTCACTCTTGGCGGTCCAATTAGTCAACGAGATCAATAAAACACTATGTCTAACGCTATCTGTCAGAGAGTTTATTGAGCGACAAACATTACAAGAAGTGGCCAAACGCATAGATGAAATGCAGTTAGCAAACGCACTGGATCAAGATTTGAACAACGAAGATATTTTCTCAGAAGAAGATTTCTTCTAAGCACACATTTTAGGGTTAGATATGGATATTGCTCAACGTATTAAATGCTGGCACGACTCAGGCATTGTATTGTTTGTCAAAGAAGGAAAATTGGCCGCCCGCTCGAAACCGGGAGCGATGACACCCGATATTTCAAAAGAAATTAAATCTAATAAGGAAGCCATTATTCAATGTCTTAGTGGCCTTCATGCTGAAAAAGAACAGAGTTGGCTCGCTTCCGGTGAAAAAGATGCTCTCGCGTCTTTTGCGCAGCAGCGTTTCTGGCTACTGCATCAAATCACGGGGGGTAGTCAGCATCACAACATGATATTCACACTCCCCTTACCAGCCAATACAAAACTGCCCTTACTGCAAGAAACAGTTGATATATTACTGAACAGGCACGAAGGTCTAAGAACACGTTTTTATTCAATAGAAAATCAGTTATTTCAATGTATTGATGACTCAGTTCGCCCAACAATAGCGATCAATGAAGTCAACGACATGACAGTCCAAAACGCCATTTTGGAACATCACGAAACACAGTTTGACCTGAGTAAGGCACCTCTAATCAACATTGCAGTCTTCATTTCTACAGGGGGCTCCATCACCCTCTCTGTAGTGATGCACCACGCGATCGGAGATGACTGGTCAACGGCGATACTAGGCCGAGAATTTCTATCGATCTATCAATCGCTCGAAAAAAACACCCAACCTCAGCTCGCTGAGCTGCCATATAGCTACATCGATTTCAGCTTGTGGCAGCACAAAACGCTTTATCAGAACGGGATTGCAACAGAAAAACTAAAAGCAGACTTGGCCTTTTGGCACGCTGAACTCAGTGATGCACCGAGGGAAATACCCTTTCCAATATCTAAACCTTCTAATACAACATCGTCATATATCGGTGAGCGTCAATTTCTTCAATTACCGAATGACCAAGCGGCACGAGTCCGAGATTACGCAAAACGCAAACAAGTCAGCATGTTTGAACTGATGCTCGCGAGTCTTAATACACTGATGTTTAAGTGGGCTAGCACAAACGATGTCGTCATCGGCACGGTGGAAGCTGGTAGGGAAAAACAGGAAGTTAACAATATAATTGGCTGTTTCGTTAATTTTCTAGCCATTCGAGGCCAACTATCGAAAAATGACAGCTTGGCCTCTCAACTTGAAAAAGTGCAAAGAACATTTTCCAACATTCGCGCACATCAAAGCTGCCCGTTTGATTTTATCGTAGATGAAATCAAACCAGCTAGAGGCAACAAAAGTCCTCTTTATAATGTCTCTCTGCGATACCAGAACATTCAATTGCTCGAAGATGCGTCTCACGATGACGCTATCCTGAATGAGCTCATTCCCGACACGGTAAACGCACAACTCGATCTTATGTTTTCCTTCATTGATGTCGGCGACAGCACGGCTCTTTGCCTTGATTACGACGCATCAATGTTTGATGCACTACTCGTCAAATCGCTACTCAACGAGTATTGGGACGTCGTGCTTGCTTTTGTCAGCGACGAAACGACAAAAGTGATCGACTTAACGCTTAGCCGATCACTGGCAAAGCACAATGAACCTGTCGATTATATTCTTGCCAATTTCTCTGTCGAACCCATGGAGCCAGTGCTGACATTCTGGAATAGCCAACTCAGCTTTATGCAGCCTTGGCGATTTGCTCCGTTTAACCAAATCCAACAGCAACTGCTTGAAAACAGCAGTTCCGTATATACGGAATCAATTGAAAATATTGCTATTATCATTAACTGGGACAGCTGGCTTGTTGGAGAGCATCCGCTTATATTTGCCAATGAGCAAAGCCTCCAACTATTAAAGATATTAATCGAAAAAGAGCCATTAATTCGTCCATGCACCATTGTTTTTTGTCCTATGTCTCCAGAACATGAAGAGATGTATGGCGAGAGAATCTCGTCAATTGAAAATGAATTTTTCAATTCATTTTCAGACTCAAAAGTCATCTCAGTCACACCAAGCTTTATGGTCAAATCACGTTATTACACAAATAACCACTTTGACATTAACAGCTTTCAGTCGGCACACATCCCCTATACCGATGAGGGATACGCCGCTATAACAACAGCAATGCTCCGTTCAATTTATCGACCTAAGAAAAGCCAATTTAAAGTGCTGGTTTTGGATTGTGACAATACTCTCTGGCAAGGCGTCGTCGGAGAAAAAGGGACAAAAGGCATCAACGTTTCAGATACATTTAAGGCGTTTCAGACACTTGTGCTGAGCCTTAAGCAAAAAGGAGTATTACTGACCCTATGCAGCAAAAATGAAGAAAATGACGTTTGGGATGCGATTGAAAATAATCATGACATGATGATAAAAAGAGAGGACATTGCAGCCGCCAAAATTAATTGGCATCGTAAATCAGATAACATTCACTCACTCGCTGAAGAGTTAAACCTTGGGTTGGACAGCTTTATTTTTATTGACGACGACCTCGTTCAGTGTGCAGAAGTGCGCGCCAACTGCCCAGAAGTGTTAGTGATTCAAAAACCCAAGATTGAAGATATGCATGATTGGTTGAATAACATTTGGGTTTTCGACCCGATTCTTACTGCCAACAAGGCTTCAGACAGAACACATCTCTATAAACAGAATAAAAAACGAGACCTACATAAAGCATCTACAACCACGTTTGCTGAGTACCTCTCATCATTAAATACTGATGTGACTTTTTCACCCATTAACGAGAATAGTTTATCCAGGGTGTCTGAAATTAGCCTGCGAACAAACCAATTCAGTACCACGCTTAAACGTTATGATGAAGAAACACTTTTATCCCTCTTTACCAATAAAGAATTATTTGGTTTTACGGTCCAAGTTACTGATATATTTGGTGACCTTGGCATTGTTGGTGCGGTGTTATACAGCGAAAAACAAGACCTTGCCTCATTGGAAGGGTTTATGCTCAGTTGCCGGTCAATGGGGCGAGGCATCGAGTACGAAATGATGTCACACCTCGGCAACGTTTTAGTCGTTGAAAACTGTGAAATTCCAACAGTCATCGGAGAAAGAAACACTCCCGCGAGGAATTTCATCAAGGAAATTAGCAGCATTTCAAATCCACTTGTGATGTCAACATCTGCGCTTTCTAACGTTCGTTTTAACCCAGAAAAAGCAACACAAACCAATGAAAGAAAAATCAATAAACGTCAAGATATCAACGCATCAACAGTACAAGGTATTCCTTTAACGGCCTGGTCATCGACGTCAAACTACTTTACGGCGGAAGCGATCGCAAATGCGTCGAAAACCAGCCAATTTCCAACTAAATCATCAACTATCTATGTCGCGCCCGTAACCGATAACCAACTCCTACTTTGTAACGAGATCGCATCTTTGCTAGGTCGTTCCGCAGTAGGAACCAAAGATAATTTCTTTGCGCTGGGGGGTAATTCAATTCAAGCCGTGCGGCTTCAGTCTATTCTGACCAGAGCAGGCAAACAGCTGCCTCTTCCTTTGCTATTTAGTGAGCACAGTATTGAGCACCTTGCGTCAAAGCTTGATGTCTGCACGTTGAACGCTTCCGCTAAGTCTATTGAAAACCACCACCCCTACCCAATCAGTTTTAATGACCACTGGTTGTTGGAACGTCCACAGCCTAACCATTGGAATGTATCAGAACTATTCAAACTCAAGCCCGAATTTGACAGCGTACTAGCGAAAGAAGCCGTGAGGTATATCCTTAAACACCACTCTGGGCTCAGGCGTGTCTGGCGTAAAAACGATGGGAAATGGAACCAACTCTATCTCCCACTCGAGTCGTTATCAGACTGGTGGGTGGAATTTCATCTTGATGAAAAAAGCGACACTGATAAATCAGCAGAAGTTGAACGTATCTGTGCCGAACTGCAAACTCAACTCGATATTGGGGAGAGGCTCTTTTACATTGCGTTTTTCTCTTTTGGAAAAGGACAGCCTGGTCGTCTGTTCATGGTATTCCATCATCTGATCGTTGACGGTTACTCACTAGGTATATTAAAAGAAGACCTGTCTCTCGCCTACCAACAATTACAATCTGGAGAGACCGTTGAAGTACCTGAAACTCATGTACAACTTAATGATTTTTTCAAACACCAATTTGAGAGCGCTAAACAATCCTCCATTCACGACATAAATGAATGGTTAGATAAATGCTGGGAGAACTGTGCTGATATTTATCAGAATCCATTACTTTCAAATTGGCCAATCGCAGATACACTCACGGAACCTCAATTTGTTAAACGTCCAATCGATAACAAAATAAAAGTACTTTTAGACACATGTAATGATATCTCTAACTTTGACACTGAAACACTCTTTATCGGCGCGTTAGAGTCGGCTTTCAAAAGTTGGTACCATGGTAAAAATGCGTTTTTGTGTATTACCCGAAACAATCGTGCCCACAAAGACTTCAACCTAAGCAGAACAATCGGCTGGGTTTCACGCTATGATTTCGTTTATCTCGACCAACCGAATAACCACTCTACTCAACAGTATCTCGAGTCCATCAAACTTCGACTGAAAGAGGCTCCAACCTCAAGTCAATCCTTGCAATATTTGAGGTTCAAAAGCCCAGATCAGGGAACAAAAATTTCGCATATCCCGAGACATAACCTCGAATTTAATTATGTGCCTGATGCTCCAGATGCAGCAGAAATGCAGGAAAACTCAGCGCCAGAGTACAAAGGTCGCGAAGAGGGAATGCACCCTATTCGATTCGCGCCTTTTGGCAAGCTTAATACGGACAACAACCAACTCAATCTCACATGGGGGTACAGCCCTGCCATGTATAGCGAAACGGAGATGGATGATTTCCTCGATCTTCAGATCGAACATCTTGAACATTTAACTAAATGTCTTATCACGGAAATTAATAACCCAGTTTGATAGAAAGTGAAATACATGGAGTTTTCACCAATGAACAAAATGAAAAATAGTGATTGGTTTGTGATACCTGCCCCTAATGCCCAGGCCAAGATGAGGCTATTCTGTTTTCCATATGCGGGAGGCAACGCGGCAACATTTCAAGCATGGACACAAGTATTACCGACATTCGTGGAGCTAGTTATTGTACAGCCTCCAGGTCGAGCCTCTCGACTTTTAGAACCCGCAATTAACAATATGCATGAAATGACCACAGAGTTATTGAAGTTCTCAAAAGACATAACATCTCTACCCTATGTTTTACTTGGACATAGCTTAGGTAGCAGAGTGGCTTACCAATTGGCTGTAGAGTTAATTGAACAGCACTATCCATCACCTATTCATTTCATTGCATCAGGAAGCAGAGCCCCTCACACGGTAAAGACAAGTGAGAGGATATGCGATTTGCCAGATAAGCTCTTTTTGGACAAAATCGCTGCAATGAATGGAACGCCGAAAGAAGTGATGATGAATAAAGAGCTTATGGAACTACTTCTACCAATGCTTAAAGCTGACTTTTCCATTTCCGATAATTATCAAGCATCACAATCTCCGCTTCCTTGTGACATTACAGCCCTTGCAGGAACAGATGATGAACAAGTCAGCGAAAAACAACTTGTGGCTTGGGCAGAGCTGACATCCACAGAGTTTAAGAGTATGCACTTTCATGGCGGGCATTTTTTTATCGACACATGTGCATCCCAAGTCACTGATGCGATTAGTTCGTTGCTCCACCTTCTAGTAAGTGAAAAAAGTGTTACTCAGCAAACCACATATTGAAAAAATACGTCTCAGGTTTTCACCCAGTGGGCACCTGGAAACAGATAACAATCGTTTTATAACAGACGTTGAAACTTCCAAAGAGCATGCTTTTCCAAGCGTGCTACTTTGTCGGTGCCAATTTGATATCAGTCAGATGTCCAACCAACTTAAAGAGCACTATGACATATCAGTACCAAATGACATTCAGCAAGCCGTAACTAAGAGAAAAGCCGAATACTTGGCTGGGCGAGTTGTTTCAAAATGGGCCCTAGAACGTATTGGATCTAAGTCATTGCATGTAGGCCGAGATGAAGACAGGAAACCAATATTCCCTATAGGGTTTTCGGGTTCAATTTCGCATAGCCAGAATACGGCAATATGCGTGGTAACAACTAACAAACATATCAAATATGTCGGTATCGATGTCGAAAATACAGTGACCAGCAAAGTAGCGAATGAGTTGAAGCACCTAATTGCCAGCAATCATGAATTTTCTCTATTAAGAAGTTCAGGGTTGTCAATCAACCAGAAAGTCACACTTATATTCTCGGCAAAAGAGAGTCTTTTTAAAGCCATTTACCCCTATGCCAATCAAATATTGGGCTTTGATTCCTCTTCAATAATTTCGATAAAAAATAATTCCTTGGAACTGAAATTGAGAAATGACATTGCCGATAAAATACAAAGCCAAAGTGTCTTTAAATGTGAATTTATTGTCGAACGAGAAGAGGTGACTACGCTTGTTCTAAGCTAAAGTCACTGTCTACAAAAACGGCTCCTTTCAATAATACCGCGAAGGCGTGAAATTGATTCACCCCAACACAAATAACCTTCGCGAAAAAACCATATTTCTGTCAGGGCGACTATTGAGTTCCCTGACCTACCAAACCGCCTTCTCAAAATAGCGTCACAAGCCAACAACGATAAATAGTCGCCATACATAGATCGTACACTTATCTGGACTTCAACAATCAATGTCGAGGATTTCAGTATGTACGACACTATGGCGACACAAACCCCTGCAACTTCAAAACTATCAGTTCAATGCCAACTTGAGAAGATGGCAACGCTTTCGGCTTCCGAGCAAAATAATCATGCCTTTTTGGAACTGGTTAATGACTATATGTTTTCTACTAATCAATTCGATCTCTTCGAGAGAATCGTTTCATATCGCTCAAACGAAATCACTAAAGCACTTCCAAGTACTCAACCGAGAGGAAACCTTTTCACGACGTTGACATGTGACACCGCGAGATCCATCACTGGCGTCACACCGTTTCGTAACCTTCCCGAGATATTCCTCTCCATCGAGAGAATTGCCCTTGCTTTTTATGGCGACATCCTAAGTTGTTGGGCAGCATTTAAAGTATCCCAGCTTATTTCAGAAGCAGAAAACCATCTCGTAAAGCACTCTTCTATGCCATGGAGGAAATTGCACACAGCGCCAGACAATGATCGCTATCGATACGAAGTGGTTACGGATATTCGAGATGATCAACGCCTATTCCTGACCAATTATTCTCCTGTTCCAATGAAACTATCATTGGCGAACGTACTGATAAATCTAGAGACTTTTGTCAAACAGCAACACTGGTACGAGATGCTTTACTACCTTGATGTCTCTTCATACGGTGAGCACTTCATTCTTTATCAAGAGAATGACAATTCCCCCCCCTTACTCCTTTCAACAGCACTTATTCAACGATGGCAACACCGAGATAACTGGCTAACATTCGATCCATTTTTCCAAACAGAAAGTTGGACACTGATCGCATCTAATGAGAAAATCCAAACATTGGAGAGATCAGGGATATTCCATAAGCCACTGAAAAACAAATTAAAACTTGGCTCTGTTGCAGCGTTTGATTATTCGCTATTGCAAACCATCACACAAAAGCGATCAGTGTGTGAAATCATCCGAATGGCGATCGGGGGTCCACGAGAGAAATTAAATCACATTCTCTATTTAACCCTTAAATATCTGACAGTTAAACTTGCTGACATCGGTTTGGAAGCGGCTTATACCATTGTTGAACAGCCATCGATATTGGCTTTCTATGGGTCGGTTAACAACGACAGTAAAGGGACACTGCCTTACGTCTCTATATGTCAACAAAAGGTCGAGGGAACAGACCTTACAACATATCAAGGAATCGTTTTTACAGGGCCAATGAGCCAAGCCTTTGAACACTGTAGCTTCAGAGACTACAACAAGAGAATTATAAAAATGCGTAGACAGGCGAGAACGGCGGAAAATGCCTAACCTTATCAACATAATGTCTAACAACTTCATTGCGATATTTCTCGTCGCAATTGCTGTTGTCGTTATGCTTTGGGCGGTCCACTTTGCCAGAGCATTAACGAAAAATCGGTCGGGTGTATCCCGACCGATTTACCTTCCCTATACGCTTTACACTGTTTTCATTTCGTTATGGATACTGTCTAACGCCTACTTTCAATCAGATCTATTAGTCGCTTTGGGAAGCGGAACAGCCACTATCATGGCGCTGTTAGCCAATTTGTTCTCTGGGCTTGCCTTTGCCTTCGCGTTCCTATTTTCATGTCGATTAGTATCAGAGCGTAACGCATTTCAGCTGAGTACTTGGCAATGGATACTCTTTGGTATTGCCTGCGCCATTACATTAGCCACCAATGCCATTCCAGGAATGAATGTGAGAACGGTTGATGTCTCTGGCATTGGCAATTTTGTCATTCACTTTGGTCCAGCCAGTGGCGCTTTTTTTGGCATCCTATTGCTTCTTGTTGTGCTCACACTGGTCAATTTCATTCGCTCCAGCAGAAGTACAATTCGACTCAAACAGGTCAAGGCCACTTACATGGTCTTGGGTATGGTTGGATTTATTCTTTCAACCTTCCTTGCGCATTTTTTGATCCCAATATTGCTCAATGATTTCTCCAAAGCATGGTTACCACCTGCACTATCAATCATTGAAGCCGTTCTTGTGGGTTATGCACTGCTTCACAATCGCTTTTATAGCAGCCGCTATATGGTACTGATCAGTTTCAGTTTTATTGCTAACGCAGCGCTTTATATCACCCCTATCGTAGTGATTAGCGTTCAGGACGCTTCGAAAACATCTTTGCTGTTTGCTCTTTGGACGCTGGTTACCGGTATTTTCTGGAATAAATCTCATGCGATGATTCGCCGAGGGGCTAACCGACTTCTATATAGAGAAAAAGGCAACCCGGTCGAAAGTATCTGCAACTTGATAGGTGAATTTCGCTACTCGACCGACGAAGCAGTGGTGAAACTCAATCATGTGTTGAATGCCAAATCAGGTCGCATACAAAAAGTCGCTAACAACGCGGAAACGAACGTGTATTTGTCATGTTTTGAAGGCGACCGCTCTGTTCTTGTTAAGGAAGAACTTGAGTATCAACTTAAGCACGACCGCCCAGAAGATCCGGAATGCCTTCGATCTGTCGCTCGCGAAATGATTAGCGCGGGTACATCGCTCGTATTACCCATCACCAATGATAAAAGTGAAGTCACTCACCTCTACATGGTGTCCAAAGAAAACGAGAGTGACCTGTTTTCCAGCGAAGAAATCATGGGCTTACAACGCCTGTTCGACGAAGCAAACCGTTTTATCGTCACCGAAGACAAAATTCGTAAATCACAGGTTCTGGCTGGCTCCATTGCCCATGAAATTCGTAACCCACTGACCAAAATCAAGTACCACTTCGAGCGTATTGATGCCGATATGTTTGGTGTGGAAAACGCCTCTCTCAGCCCCTTTGCGTCTCAAGATATGAAAAAAATCTACCAAGAGCTGGCGGAAGGAAAAAAAGCCGTTCAGCTCGGAACACGATTTATAGACGCCATACTCGATGAACTGCGCGGAGATGGGATCAGTACCGAACTCTTTGAACACTACTCTGCCGTTGAATTAACGACGCAGGCGCTAAGAGATTTCAGCTTTTACAGCGACAACCACAAAAACAGGATTAATATCAATACGCACGATGATTTCCTTTTTCGTGGCAGCGACACACTTTACAGTTTTGTCTTGTTCAACTTGCTAAAAAATGCGATTCATTACTTTGATGCCTTCCCCAATAGCCGTGTGAATATTCATTTTCGAAAATCTACGGACTATAACGAAATTCATCTCATTGATACGGGTCCCGGTATTTCAACTGAGCACCAAGCACACATTTTCGATGAGCTCTACACCAAAGGCAAAGATCAGGGTAACGGGCTGGGGCTTTCTTACTGTAAGCGAGTTATGCAGTCTTTTGGTGGTGACATTACTTGCCGATCGTTAGCCGGAAAATTCACAGAGTTTGTTCTCTCTTTCCCTTCGATCGACCAACAAGTCCATGATGATAAATCCATGGCAATACTTACCGATTATATGATGGGTAAATCGTGCCTTGTTATTGGCAACATGCAATCACAGGCTTGGCTCACTGCAGCGTTAGAAATACTCGGTGCAGACGTCATTCTCGCGCAAAATATCAAACTTGGATTTAGTAATCTTTGTCAGCAACCTGTTGATTTCATCATGATGGAGCGCATGTTACTCGAGCAAGAGGTCGACTTGGTCAAGGCACTCCGAGCAGGAGATTTTGGCTACCAAGCCCAAGTTACCCCCATTTTGATCTACCACACCCCAGAGAATGAAGACTCTGAACCCCCAACAGGTATCTATGCGTCCAATTTGGTTCAAGGGCATTTAGACGGCATTAACCAAAACCCGGCATTCCATCGTTCACTCGCGGCATTGATCGATGAAGGCAGCTTGGTGAAATTGGGAAGTTTGATTGGAAAGCGAGTATTGGTTGTGGACGATATGCAAGTTAACCGCTTACTGGTTCAAGCTTATCTCACCACTGAAGGGATTACAGTTGTTCAGGCGACATCTGGCGAAGAGGCCATTCAAAAGATCACCAACGAGCCTTTTGATCTCATCGTGATGGATATTCACATGCCAGGAATGGGTGGTATTGAGGCCACAAGGGAAATACGACGATTACGACATGACATTCCAGTCGTGGCACTCTCCGGTGAGTACAGTGAAGAAGCAATCATCGAGATTCAAGAGACCATGCACGATCACCTCGTTAAGCCAATCACTAAACAGCAATTGATCAAGATGCTGACAACCTGGTTAGTGCAAGACACATCAAGTAATAAAAGAGCCAAGACGCTGAACTAGATGTATCAGCGCTCATGACGCTAGCTTTACTCAAGCTTTTATAAGCAAATCGACGGTTACCCAGGTTTGATCTGCTCACAAATCGCTTTAACGTCGGCAAACGGATAGTGACCAAACTTACCAAAACCTGCTGTTTTACCTAAACGAAGCCGCCCTGTCAGTGGCGTCGCGATGCCACATAGGTATCTCGCAATGGCATGAGAAGTGACAGCGTCATCTGCCGCAGCATTGAGTAACGGCTGGCTTGCACGTTGGAGATCAGATAACTCCAATGGCAACAATGCTGAAGTACTCGGTAGCGTCGCAATTTGGCCTCGGCACACAGAGCAATGTCCGCATTGCTTCGGCGCATGCTCATCTGCAAAGTAACTTGCCAGTCGATGACTCAAGCAGGTCGTGGTTTCAAACAGTTCGAGCATGGCATGAACACGCTGAATCTCACTGTGCTCCTTGGCCTGAAACATATCGTGTATTTTATCGCTTAGCTCAGCAGCGGGTGTTCCCGTCAATGCCTCAGGACGACACACACGGAAAACGTCTGTCATTTGTTTGCTTTCTAGCTCAATCCAGCCCTTGTCGGCAAAGTAATCCAACGCCGTGACTGCACGGTTGCGGTCAGCATGAAACCCCTGCCAAAGCGCCTCAAAATCAACCGTATGCCAAGTGCGAGATTTTGGCGATGCTGCAAACACGGCTTCGACAAACTGCTTACGCTCTCCATCAAAATGCCCGATGATTTGCTCAACACTTAATAACGTTTTAAATCGATAGTCCGCAAAATAGCTGTATTGAGGCTCAATCACCCCTTCTAATTCGAGGTAAACCAGCAAGGTTTTCAGAGGAAGCTGTCGAATGTTGCTGTCACGTGAAAGGCGATTCAACATCACTTCCCAAGAGCTGCCTAACGGTGTTTTGCCAACCTCTTCAATCACCGAATAAATAGCGGCGCGGTCTGGTGTGTCACCATAAACAAAGTTTTCCAGTACGCTCAGCGATTCTCGGTTGGCAAGCACCGAGCACGTCGACGTTTGACCATCGCGCCCTGCCCGACCAATTTCCTGGCTGTAGTTTTCTATCGATTTAGGCAAATCGTAATGTATCACTGCGCGAATATTTGACTTATCAACACCCATACCAAAAGCAATCGTCGCGACAATGCAGTTGATCTCTCCTTGCATAAAACGGTTTTGAATTTTCTGTCGTTCATCATTTGGCATACCCGCGTGATAGGCATGAGCAGGCAGCCCTTCACTTCGCAAAAAGCCTGCGACCATTTCAGCCGTGTTTTGCAAGGTGACGTAAATAATGGTCGGGGCTTGTGATGCATTTTTTAGCTGGGTAAGTAAGGTGGCCGCTTTATCCTGCTCAGGGCATGCAATCACGTTGAGATCCAAATTGCTGCGATAGAAACCGGTTACCACAATGTCTTGCGAAGCAATACCGAACTTGGTTCCCATGTCTGCAATGACTTGGGGTGTTGCGGTAGCCGTCAGCAATAGTACTTGGGGGATATTGAGTTGCTTACAATAAACGGGCAACTTCAGGTAATCTGGGCGGAAATTATGCCCCCATTCCGATATACAGTGCGCCTCATCCACCACGAGAAGCGACAAAGAAACGGATGAAATGAACTGTCTGAATCGTTCATTTTTAAGGCGTTCGACTGAAATCATCAAGATTTTCGTCTCACCCGCTTTTACTGCTCTCATTACTTCTCGTGACTCATCATAGGTCAACGTAGAATCAAGAGACGCGGCGGGTATCCCTTTGCTTTTGAGAAAATCGAGCTGATCTTTCATCAATGCGAGTAAAGGCGATATCACGAGTGTTAAGTGGGGAAGATGAAGCGCGGGAAGCTGATAACACAATGATTTACCCGATCCAGTAGGAAATATCGCCGCCGAGGAGTGCCCCGAAAGCACTCTCTCAACCACTTGCTGCTGACCACCTCGTAAGCCTTCAAATCCGAAAACCTGTTTCAACGTCTGTAAATAGGTGGTATCAGTGCTCATTTCCGCCTCGGCAAATCAATAGAATCAAATGATGCTGAAGTCTACACGTCCGCTAGACAGGCGACGAGTGTAAAGAAAGGAAACTCGGGAAATCCCGCGAAATTAAGTAAGTATGGGGTTGCTCAATATTGGCCAACACGACCGTCCAAAAACAGCAAGGCGTGGGTGTTACTAGGTATTAATTGAAAAATAGTGCATTTTGCCATCAGAAGCCCTGAATCATTCGTAGCTGACAAATGCAGTAGTTCGATTTACACGCAGCAAAATATGATATGGCTCCGGCAAAAAAGATTCAAATGGAAGAACACCTTAATCTCTTTACCCGCACAGTAAACGCTGAATAAAAAACCATAGAAAATTTGAAATAAACTAAAAACCCGTCAATTTTAAATCAAAAAACCTCCAACACATTGATAATTATTTTCACACCTAAACCTCGCCACTATACGCCACCAATTGAACAGGTCGGAATTAGATATGGATATAACCGAAATCATCAATCACAAATATCACAAACCTTGTTTCAACACGTTATGAACGAAGTGCATTTTTCTTTGTTCACCACAACGTAAGCGCGCAGCGTGAAACGACACATCTCATTGCGCTGACTCTTATTTCCCTCATCAATTCAGAAAGATACAACCAATGAGCAGTCTTATCTAGTAAATAAGTTTTAATACTTTAGATGTACACCCACTCACTAAATTAGATATCCCTCAATATATAAGTAATCCCATGTCTGCTACAAGTCATGAGTAGCAATACAGCTAATGTCACTAGTATGCGAACAATATCCTTCTCACTTTCAATTGATATGCACATTCATTAAATACCACTCAGCAGTGACTGACAAAACCATATAATTACATAAACAAAAGGGTTATTACTGTGGCCGCATCCCGTAGAGATTCATCAAGAGACAAACAACAAAATACCAAGCAATGTATTAACCATACAGACAAAGGAAAATCGATAAGAAAGCGATTGCTTACTCTTGGCGTTTTCATGTTAACTGCTTTTTTTGTTGTGGGAGCACTTCAATCAGGCCACTCTCTATCGGCTGCCAATACGGCTAAAGGCTTATCACCGCTGATCGCAATCAACGATGACGGCGCGGTTCAATCAAGCCCAAATACATCGGGTGCACCCACATCAATAAGCATTCCATTTGAAGAAAGCCTTGCCGGTCATGGTATTGAAGGCAAGCCGAATGCCGAGCGCCCTTGGTTGAGTGCATCACTTGAAAAACGTCCTTTTAGTGATTATTGGCGCAAGCAAGTTGAGTATCACCTTGCCCAGCCTCGCACACCGGGTTGGGTCAAATTCGAAAGCTATCATTTCAACAAAGGCAGAGATCCTCTCCAGTTACCTACTTTTGCTCGCATGGTTGAATCTAAGCATGTTCCCAACGTACTGACCGTGCGAATTGTTGATGGCATTGATAGCAATACCGCACTATCTGATATTGGTTTTAACCATAAGCAATCACTCGACCCAGCGGCTAAAAATTCACGCGTTCATGTCTATCAGATCCCTTCAGAGATGGCATTTGAGCTCGCGCTCGAAACCGTCAATGCGCACCCTAATGTCGCATTTGGTGAGCCCGATTATTTGATTGAATGGGCACTTGCTCCCAATGAATCCAATGGTGGTATTAGCAATGGCACCGCTTGGTGGCTCAATCAATTGAATGCCTATGAAGCATGGGAAACCACCACCGATGCAACCGCCATTGGGCCGATTGCTGTTTATGACCAAGGTGTACTTCGCAGCCACGAGGATCTAAGAGAAAACTTTTGGGTCAACCCAGACGAAATCGCAGGAAATGGTGTCGATGACGATAACAATGGCATTGTCGATGACATAAATGGTCGCACCAACACAGTATTTGGCTCCCATGGCACACCCGTGGCAGGAACCATCTGTGGAGAAGGTAATAACGGCATTGGGTATGTCGGCAGTGCATGGAAGTGTCAATTAATGGATACCGGTGGCCCACTGAGTTTTGCCGCCGCCGTATCAGATGCAATGGCATCTTTGCGTTATGCGACGTCAAAAGGTTCTCGGATTTCGAACCACAGTTGGGGTATCAGCGGTGACTACAGTCAAGCCTTCAAAGATGTGATCACGGACATTGAGAGTGATGACCACTTAATGGTGATTGCATCACACAACTTTAATTCCAATATCGACAACAGCCCCGTCTACCCTGCTTCTTACGACAACGACAACATTTTAAGTATCGCGGCATCCAATCAAAGCGAAGGCCGGATCAGCTATTCAAACTATGGCGCAGTCAGTGTTGATATTGCGGCACCAACCGAATTTATCACGGCCAATTCCTCGGGAGGATATTCAGGCTTTAGTGGCACATCACAAGCAACGCCTGTTGTGACTGGTGTGGTTGCGCTTGCTTGGGCGATGGACCCGTCCATGAATTTCAGAGAAATAAAACAATTAGTCATGGACACTGCTCGCCGTGTTCCAGCTTGGAATGGCTTGACCGTTTCTGGCGGGATTATCGACATGAAAAATCTAGTGGAATCCGTGATCGTCGATACAGATGGTGATGGCATTCTCGACGATGTCGATCCCGATGATGACAACGATGGCGTATTAGATGAAGACGATGCCTTCCCTAAAGACGCGACGGAGACAGTAGATACTGACGGCGATGGTATCGGCAATAACGCCGACAATGATGATGACGGCGATGGCGTCAACGATGAAGACGATTGGCGTCCACTTGATCCTAACGAACAATATGACACCGACGGTGATGGTGTAGGTAACACTCAGGATGATGACGATGACAATGATGGCGTTTTAGATATTGACGACGCCTTCCCGCTAGATAATACAGAGACCACGGACACTGACGGCGATGGCGTGGGTGATAACAGCGACCAATTCGTCAATAACCCGAATGAATGGGTAGACTCAGATGGCGATGGTGTCGGTGACAACAGTGATATAGACCGTGATAACGATGGCTTAAGTGACGATTTAGAATCACGCACATCTGCGCTAGTCACCAATTGGCCGACGTTAACGGGTAGTGCTGTCTTTACCGATGGCGTCTTAACGGCGAACGGCGGAAGCTGGGGACAGCAAGCCAATTCCGATAGTTTCTCTCAATATGGATTTAGCGACAACTATCGCTTGAGCTTCACCATTGACGCACTTGGCACCTACAACATGATTGGGCTAGGCAGTGTCGAAAGCTCCGCCAGCTATACCGATATCGATTACGCTTTCTACTTGACGGGCGGCTCTCTGAGCGTTTACGAAAGCGGTGCTAGCAGAGGTAGTCTGGGCAGTGTTTCCGTAGGCGACACGCTGACTATTGAAGTCAATACAAACACCATTCGATACCTCCGAAACAACACCGAGCTTCGCGAAGTCACCTACAGCGGCGATACCCCTGACTTCTACGTTGACTCCAGCTTCTATAGCGGAGCGATCCGCCTTAGTAACATCGAATTGACGCCGCTCTCGGGCGCAGGCTTGTCGGCCGATGCAGATAACGATGGCGTCACCAACGATGTCGACCTCGACTCGGATAACGACACCATCCCGGATGTGATTGAAGCTGGCTTGGCCGATAACGACGGCGATCTCAAGGTCGATAGCATTGACCTGCAAGCCAGCGTTGATCCCGCGCCGGATTCTGACGGTGACGGCATTCCTGATTACCTCGATTTGGAAAGCCAAAATGCAGAGAACGACGGCACGGCCTTTGACATGGCGGCCAGCGACTTTGCGGCGTTTGATTCCAATGGCGATGGCATGCTCGATGGCAATGACGAAC